>JBKJLT010000407.1:0-5594 GCA_046596765.1 Ferruginibacter sp.
GGCAAGAGAAGCGCAGATTGAAGTAGCTCTTGAAAAAGTGCGTTCAAGAACTATGGCTATGCAAAAAAGTACTGAATTAGGGGATGTGGCAACTGTATTATTCAAAGAACTAAACCATCTTGTAGATAATCTTTGGACATGCGGTTTTGTTTTATGCGATAAAGACAGTCAAGAAGATGAATGGTGGGTAAGTGATGAGAATGGATTTATTCCGGCTTTTTATCTGCCCAATGTTGGCGATGTAACACATGCCAACATTTATAATGCATGGAAGAACGGCGCAACCTATCATACCGAACAGTTAGAAGGTGAAGCACTGCAGCAACATTATGACTGGTTGATGAACCTGCCGGTAGCCAGAAAAATTTTTGATGATATGCTGACCGCAGGTTTTCAGTTACCTAGCTGGCAAAAATTACATTGTGCTTATTTTAAAACAGGCTACCTCGTAATCATTACACAGGTCCCTTGTTCCGAAGAAGAAATTTTCAAACGCTTTGCCCAGGTATTTGATCTTACTTATACCCGTTTCCTCGATCTGCAAAAAGCAGAAGCACAGGCAAGAGAAGCAAAGATAGAAGCAGCATTGGAACGGGTAAGAGCAAGGGCCCTGGCCATGCAGCAGCCCGAAGAGCTGAAAGAAGTTGCACAGGTATTGCGGCATGAAATGGGATTGCTGGGTGTAGAAGAACTGGAAACCTGCAGTATTTATATCAATGATGAAAATGCTGAGACAGCAGAATGCTGGTATGCCTTGAAAGATATTCACCAGGCAGAAAAGAAATTAGTGAATGACCATTTTGCGTTGAATTTAAACGATACCTGGGTAGGCAGGGAAATGCTTAAATTTTATAACTCGCCTGATAAGAAAACTTCTATTGTGATGCAGGGAGCAAACCGCAAAGAGTGGATAAAATATTGCGAAGGAAAATCTGTTCCCTTCCGTGGATATTATGGTGAAGTAATACCGGACCGGACCTATCATTTGTATAAATTTTCTCATGGTGCCATTGGTGCAGCCACTCCCGGCGATATTTCGGATGAAAGTTTTGGTTTATTAAAAAGAGCCGCTTCCGTTTTTTCTCTTGCCTATTCCCGTTTTAAAGATCTGTCGCAGGCAATAACAGATTTAATAAAACTAAAAGAAGAAAAGAAAAGAGCTGAAGATGCATTGACCGAATTACAAGCCACACAAAAGCAACTGATCCAATCAGAAAAAATGGCCAGCCTTGGTGAACTCACAGCCGGCATTGCACACGAGATACAGAACCCGTTAAACTTCGTCAACAATTTTTCTGAAGTAAGTAAAGAATTACTGGATGAAATGAAAACAGCATTAGACAAAGGCGATGCTGTTGATGCGAAAGAAATCGCCGATGATGTAATTCAGAATTTAGAGAAAATAAATCACCATGGCAAAAGAGCCGATGCCATTGTTAAAGGAATGCTGCAACATTCCAGAAGCACCAGTGGCGTAAAAGAACCCACAGATATCAATGCACTGGCAGATGAATACTTACGGCTGAGCTATCATGGCTTAAGAGCAAAGGATAAAAGTTTTAATGCCACCATGAAAACTGATTTTGATGAAAGTATTGGCAACATCAATTTAATTCCGCAGGATATTGGAAGAGTAGTGTTGAATTTACTGACGAATGCGTTTTATGTGGTGGATGAGAAGAAGAAAGCTGCCACAGAGGTGACACCTTTTGAAAAGGTGTCACCTCTATACGAACCAACTGTTTCCATAAGCACAAAAAAAGTTGGTGATAAGGTTTTAATTTCTGTTGCCGATAACGGCAATGGCATCCCTCAAAAAGTATTAGAAAAAATCTTTCAACCCTTTTTTACCACCAAACCAACCGGACAGGGAACGGGTTTGGGGTTGAGTTTAAGTTACGACATTATTAAAGCACATGGCGGAGAAATAAAAGTAGAGTCAAAAGAAAATGAGGGAACAACGTTTATAATTCAATTACCAAATACGATATAAATAAATCATGAAAAAATATTTAACCATTCTCATTGCTTCTTTGTTTATTCAATTCGCCTGCAACAACAAAGAGCAGCAGACCGAGCAACGTAATTCAGGACCAAGGATTATAGAAGCAAAGGGATTTGTAATTCCGCAAGACAGTATTACAGCTCCAATAAGAACGCCTTTCGATGAATCTACATTGAAAAGAACCCTGGCAGCAAAACCAAAAATAAATACTATACCCAGCAATGTTCACCTCGCTGGTAAACCAAAAGTGACGGTTGCCGGACAACCCCGTGTATCTACTCCCGGGCTTGATAGTTTTGCTTTGCCTAAAATAACTCCGGCGGTTTTTAATACAGTAACAGCTCCATCCCCACAAGTGGTATTGGCTAAAGATCCACTACCTAAAGGGCCAAGGAGTTTCAGCTATTACAGCAAGGCACAGGGATTAAAATCAAATAGAGTTAATTCTGTATTAGAGGACCGTGCCGGGAACATCTGGTTTGCAACAAATGATGGCGTTACAAGATTCGATGGAAAATTTTTTAGTCATTATTCTTTAGGTGAAGCTACCACAGCCAATGATGTTTCCCGATTACTGGAAGACCACAATGGCCATCTTTGGATTGGCACCAACGGAGGAGGTTTATTCAGGTTTGACGGTAAATCATTTACCAGGTTCACCACGAAAGAAGGACTATCGCAAGATAATATCGTTTCATTATTCGAAGACAGCAAAGGAATACTTTGGATAGGAACTAACAATGGCGTGAACCGTTTTGACGGAACCTCCTTTACATACTATTCTTCTAAAAATGGGTTTACAGGTAGAGGAGTAACTGCTATCAAAGAAGACAAAAAAGGAAATTTATGGTTTGCTACTAACGCTGGTTTAATTAACTGGAATGGAAAATCATTTTCTCATTTTACAAAAAATGAAGGATTGCCGGATGTCACGTTAACCAGCATGTATATTAATACTGATGAAAGTATTTGGTTTGGAACCGAGGGAGGATTAATTCGATTTGATGGTAAAGCATTTTATCAATTTACAAACAAAGAAGGTCTTACAACTAATCGGGTTAATTGCTTAATGAAAGACCGGCTGGGAAATCTCTGGATAGGATGCCACAATGGCGGCGCAGTAAAATATGATGGTCAATCATTCACCCATTACACAGATAAAGAAGATCTATCCGGTAATTATATATTTAGCATGATACAGGACAAGACCGGGAATATATGGTTGGGCAGCGATGCTGGTGGAGTAATAAAATATGATGCCAACCGGTTCACTCACTTTACAAGAAATGAAGGTCTTGGGCATCATGAAGTATGGAGTATCATGCAGGACCGCAGAGGCAATCTGTTCTTTGGCCTGGCCAGTGCTGGTGGACTCAATAGATACGATGGTAAAACATTTACCATTTATTCTATGAACGAACGCATCAGTAATAATGAAATCTCCTCTTTAATGGAGGATGAATCCGGCAATCTATGGATTGCTTCCCATTCGGGGGTAGATAAATTTGATGGCAAGTATTTTACTCATTTTAATGAAGGAGGGAAAATAACAAAATCTGTTGTCAATGATATTTATAAAGACCGGTCTGGTAATCTTTGGTTTTCCACTGCGGCAGATGGAGCCATTAAGTATGATGGTAAATCATTATTGCGTTTTTCAAAAAAAGAAGGGCTTCCCGGTAATAATATTACCCAGGTCATGGAAGACCGCAATGGCCATTTCTGGTTTTTATCAAGCGATAGTGGAGTAACCCGGTTTGATGGAAGATTATTTACGCATTTCGGAGAAAAAGAGGGCCTTCCCAATAATATTGCCTCTATGTTGGAAGATCGGAATGGCAATATTTGGTTTGGAACAAATAAAAATGGGGCAATCCGGTTTAACGGTAAATCATTCATGATGTTTACAGAAAATGAGGGTTTGCTGAGTAATGATATCCGTGGAATGCTTGAAGATCGGAATGGTAATATTTGGTTTGGTACTGGTTTCGGAATGAGTATGCTGTCCAAATCAGATCTTTCAAAAATTAATGCTGCAGGTCAGGGTGGGGCGTTTCCTGAATTTCAATTCAAAAATTATTCTTACGCAGATGGATTCAAAGGTGTAGGTGTTTGGGGTGGATCTATGTTTGAAGATGACAAAGGAACAATCTGGGTAGGTGCCGATGACCGGCTGACTGCATTTAATCCACAGACTGATTTTTTATCCTCCGATTCTTTGGCACCTGATATTCAGTTTACCTCTTTGCAGCTTTTTAATAAAAATATTCCATGGACAAACCTTGAAAAAGAAAAAAACAAGTCTTTCTCTCTCGAAAATAGTGTTGAGATTAAGAATTTGAGATTTGATAGTACCACCGCCTGGTATGGATTGCCACAAAATTTAAGTCTCGCTTACAATAATAATTCAATTACCTTTTTTTACGTAGGCATCACACAGAACAGTCCGGCCAAAGTACGATACCAGTTCCGGCTTAAAGGAGTTGATAAAAACTGGAGTGCATTGACCAGTCGTACTGAAGTTAGTTATGACAATTTACTTCAGGGAAAATATATATTCCAGGTAAAAGCCATGAGCGGCAAGGGTGTCTGGAGTCAGGTAATTGAATACCCATTTACTATTCGTCCACCCTGGTGGAAAACCTGGTGGGCTTATTTAATATATGCATTATTGATCGGGCTCTTGGCATGGCGTTTTCACAGATACCAGCAAATACGCACCATTCGCAAGGAGAGGGAAAAAACACACCAGCGGGAAATGGCACAGGCAAAAGAAATTGAAAAAGCCTATACAGACCTTAAGTCAACTCAGCAACAACTCATCCAATCAGAAAAAATGGCAAGTCTTGGTGAACTCACCGCAGGCATTGCCCATGAGATACAAAACCCGTTGAATTTTGTAAATAATTTTTCGGAAGTTAATAAAGAATTGATTGATGAAATGCAACAGGAATTAAAAGCTGGAAAAATTGATGACGCCATAGAAATCTCCAATGATATAAAAGCAAATGAAGAAAAGATAAATCACCATGGCAAAAGAGCCGATGCTATTGTGAAAGGAATGCTGCAACATTCAAGAAGCAGTAACGGAGTAAAAGAACCAACAGACATCAATGCTCTGTGTGATGAATATCTACGTTTGAGTTATCATGGGTTAAGGGCAAAAGATAAATCGTTTAATGCAACGATGAAAACTGATTTTGATGAGTCAATCGGTAATATCAATATTATTCCGCAGGATATTGGAAGAGTGGTGTTGAATTTATTGACCAATGCATTTTATGTGGTGGATGAAAAGAAGAAAGCTGCAAGAGAGGTGACACCTTTTCAAAAGGTGTCACCTCTATATGAACCAACTGTTTCTATCAGCACAAAGAGAGTTGGTGACAGGGTTGAGATCAGTGTTTCTGATAACGGCAACGGCATTCCACAAAAAGTATTAGATAAAATTTTTCAACCCTTCTTCACCACCAAACCCACCGGGCAGGGAACGGGATTGGGCTTATCGTTGAGTTATGATATTATTACCAAGGGGCATGGTGGGGAGTTGAAGGTGGAGACGAAAGAGGGGGAGTATGCAGAATTTATT
>JBKJLT010000410.1:0-7031 GCA_046596765.1 Ferruginibacter sp.
GTTAGATGTTAACAGGGCGGCTGGTTACTAAAAGCTCCTGATTACGAATCCTTATCAATATACAGTTTCAAAATAATCATCATCAAGCCATTTTCACCAGGCTTTTTTATACCACTATTTGCAGACCATGATTTTTCCTGCAGTTTTTCATAAAATCAATCCACCATACCCTACTGGAAAAAATATTTTTTAAAGTAGATTGGCGTGATAATGCCGATGCTTTTTTTGTCAGCGGAACCTTATCAATGGGGGTGGATGGCAAGATGGTTCGTGGGATCACAAACCAGGGCAGTGTAAGCGACAGCTTTTAAAAAGCTGTTGCGCTTACCAATAACTGCTTACTAACAATTACTTTACAATCTCTATCGGAAAATCATTTCCAAACCCATAACTGGCAGGGTATTGATTATTACTGCCATATTTTTTTACCAGCTCGGGCACCTGTATTTGTAAAAAGTTCTTCATACCGTTTACCGTAATCATTTTGTTTGCTGCTGCCTGGCCTTTTAATGCCTGCAATAATACGTAGGTAAATGCTCCGTGGCCCAGTTGCCCGAATTCTTTGGCAGTTTCGGTACTGCCGCTTGCAGCCATCCAGTGTGTACCGGTACTGCGGGCAACTACAGCCAGGCTTTTTTGCTGCTCACCATCATGCTGCAGCATGGCTGTAAAAGCACCGGCACTTTGGCAGGCATCTAAAATAAATAATTGTTTTTGTGCCTGTATGTCCACCGCATATTGCTGTAGTTCTTTGGCGGGTATGCCGTTTTTTATCAGGCTTTCTCCACCATCAGTTACATCGGCCGACACTAAATAAAACTCTTTATTACCCGGATTAATATAGCCATGCCCTGCATAATAAAATACAAATACATCCTGCGCTTTTGCAGTTTTTTTTATTTCATTAAATGCATTGATGATGCCGGCATTATCTGCCTTTGCATCGGTAATAAAATAAGTTTTCACATTGGTAAGCACGCTCTTTGCATCCTTCTCTATTTCTTCTTTAAAAGCCGTAGCATCGGGCAAAGCATAAGTAAGCGGATTAATTTTATTGCTGTAAGCATTTATACCAACCACCATCAGATACATGGTAGCATTTTTATCTACCGGAGATACCACTGCAAGATTGTTATTATCTGGCACGGGCTGTGGTGCAGGTTGATTGCCATTGCCTGTAGAGTATGATACCGCAATTTCATCTGCGTCACTTTCTGTGCGCTGGCTGTTTAAAGCTATTGCCCTGAAACTATTATTGCCGGGCAACAGGCTGATGGTATATTTTTTACTGTCGCTGCCATCATTATCGGTTACAAAAAGCCCACGGGTAGCCAGGTTTACCACTTTACCGTTGTGAAAAAGGCGTATCTCATCTACTTTATCATCGGGTGCATTTGCATTGACAGTTATTTGGGCAGTGCCTGATGTGTTTGCATACAATTGGCTATCGTCTCCCACTTCAAGGTTCCGTGTTTTTTCTTCGTATTTAATTTTGATGCGTGGCTTGGGATGCAGGTTATCAATGTTATTGTTAACCAACGGAAAAGATTCACCCGCTAAAATCCTGCCTAACAATTTTGGTGTGTAGCAATTCTCATACAGGGTTTCAAGCGGATATGTTACCACACCTTTTACAAAGTATAGTTGTTTCTCAGCACCAGGCGAGGTATCAAAGCGGCCATCTTGTGTTACAACGGCCCAGTCGCCAGTATCTACAAATGAATAAAGTGTGGCAACCCATTTATGTTTCAGCAAATCAAACACCTGAATATTTAATTCTGCTGTACCAACAAATAAAAAACGGCCATCTGCAGATAGCGTCATATAGTATGTCTGCTGCATCGGGCAATCAATAGCCAGTTCTTTAGCAAAAACCTTTTTCTGTATATCGTAAAATAAGAGCCCCTTGTTTTTTTGGGACGTAAAAATCATATATTTTTCATCCTTGGTAAATATAAATTCTGAATAGCCCTCTACTGCTGCATTAGAAATAACGGCCTGGTAATCGCCTTTAACGGATTGGATGGTAATATTATGTGCCCTTACCCGGTAAGCAATAAAATTATCTTTGGAAGAAAATTGCAGGCTGTTAATAACTTCGTCGAAAGGTATTACCTTCTTCTGGGCAATCACTTTACCGGAGGGTACTTCAGAGATTACAATCATGGTTCTGGATGCATCATATACCGATGCTACCCAGTTGTTTGCTTTGGCAAAAGCTGCGCCATAAGGCCGGCCTTGTAAACTGGTAGCTATAGTAGCCTGCGGCACGTTCCAGATATTGAGAATTTTGCTATCGTCATATTTATCCAGTACCGAAAGCATATACTTACCATCATGCGATAACTGCAAACCGGTGTAGCCCGAAACATCTATTGGAAACTGTGTGACTTTTTGCTGCTTTTCATCGTAACCCAATAATTTATCAGGCTGGCTGTAGTACGTTATTTTATTAACTACGTCAATACTTTTCTTTCTGCCATATTGCTCAATATAATCCGGCAGTATTTTCATGGTGCCCGACGAAAAGTCCCAGACAATGGCCGCTTTTTTTGTTGAGGAAAGTCCTTTTGTTTCTAAGCTTTCATTACTTAATACGAGGTCTTCTGTGGTATATTGATTTAACCTCCCATTCCATCCTTCAGAGATCTTACCGTTGTTATAATCTACAAAAAAATGATTTTTTTCAGAAAAATAAATAAGTTTAGAAGCATCCGGGGTAAAATCAAGCAGTGGAGATTGATAAGTGAATGGCGTGGGCAGTGTTGAACTCCAGATAATATTGCCTGCTGTAAAATCGTACCTGATTATTTTCTTTTTTGTGATAGCACCTATTGATTGCAGGTCTGGCGAAAATTTTGCCCGGCAAAATTCATTCCCGTCTTCTACTGCAATGGTTGTTTTAGGTTGCCCGGTAGCAATATCAAACACCCGCAGTTGTTTAGGGTCTGCATAAAGTATGTATTTGCCATCGGGCGAAAAATCTAATGTTAAAACACTCCAACCTTCCATATTGGCAAGGCTGATTGATTTGAATTTTTTACCCGTGAGGGTATTAAAAAGTTCAATATTATCCCGGTAAATCAATGCTATTAAATTTGCTTTGGCCGAGTAGCCTGTCCTTTTTATATTGTCGCCCAGTTCGGGCATGTCATAAACTTTTCTGGTATTAGTGTTTAGGTTGGTTATAGTATTTCCCTGCAAAAGCACATTATTTTCAGGATATACTTCTCCACTATTAAAAACGTCAAATATGTTTGTTATCTGCAGGCTTTTTTGAATAACCTTACCACTTATATCCATCGTAATTTTATACCCGTCGGGAGTAACAATTAAAATGCTTTTACTGTCTTTTAAAAATGTAGCAGCCAGTGTTTGGGTTATTACATGTAATTCGGTTCTGGTCTTAATATCCCATAAAATACTCGTGAGTGTATTATCTGTTGTAAGCAGGTATTTGCCATCCGGCGAAGCGGAGACTCTTGCAATTCCATTTTGATGGCCAGTTTGAATAACCAGTTCTGTTTTTTGAGCAAAGCTGTTAACCATGCAAAAACACAAGAATACGAACAATACGTTTTTCATAAGTGTACAAATTAATTTTTCAGCATGAAAGATATTGTAAGTATTGCTGATTATATTGGTTTGAAATAAAAATACCCTGTAACGGGTATTTTGTTGCTGTTATACCTTGATGGCATGGCAGGTTGCTGATTATTATGTGTTATGTTTTTTGCGTGGTATATGAATTGGGCATAACATCGAATTTTTTTGCCGGCACATTAGCGGGATTTATAGCGTGGCAGCATAATGGTTTAAACTGTATCGTCGAGTATTTGCGAAGGCAGGGAATTTTCTAATGTCAAGCCCGGTACAAATGCTCAATTGAAAATATATTGTTGAAGTTAAAAATAAAAGCTGAACAATGAACGTCGAGCACGAACCTCTGCTGAGTGTATGCCCATGCTACTGATTACCAACGCATCTTAAGAGCCGTATGAATCGAGAGGTTCACGTACGGTTCTGTGAGGAGCAGGGGGTGAAATCCCCCTTGCTTACTCGACTGGCTGCTGGCTTTAATCAGATGTCTACAAAACAAAAAAATCATTTTTGATTGATTGCTGTATTGGACCCTTGTATAACAGTATTATGGTCATGAGCTAAAAGCCACCTCCCTTTTTTCTTTACGACGACATAGGTTTTGATGTGTCTTTCATTTTCATGTTTAACTCCATTAGGGGTTGTGTAATTATCAACCTTATGAATAACATCAGCGATGGCAACATCAGGTGTAAGGAAACGAATATCCATACTTTCTATCCGCATGGTAACTCCTTTCAGAAACGTTTGATGAACAGCTCGTACCGTTTTTAAAACGCTGTCACGTCCTTTGTCGATACCTCCTCCAGGATTGATGTGCTCCCAGTCGGTGGTTGAGTATGCATTAGCATTTTTAAAGCTGCCATCGTTAAAATCTTCCTGAAAGGCAATCACCACTTTCTTTATCGCCTCTTTGTTTTGAGAACTTTGTCCCTTGCTTAGAAACGATAGAAAACTCATTGTTGTTAAAAGAAGAAAAGATTTCATGTCAATTTATTTAAGTTATGTTTAAAATAAGTGTTGCTTTCAGCTTGCAGCCAACATCGGGGTTTCACGTAAGGACGTAACAAATCATGCAGCAAGCTGTGAAAACCCAGCCGGACAATGTCATTAAGTTAAGCGAATAACACGATGAATTAACCATCTGCTAAATAAATAAGGTAATAAGGTTGCACATTATTATTTTACATTTTCTACTAAGGTTTACAAGCAGCTTAAAAAACCTTAGTAGAAACCAGCATCAATTGCAGCCAACCTCATTACCTTATTCTTAACTTAATGACAATGCCCGCCGGGACGAAAGAAAGTCCTATGCGCATTGTGTACTTAACATTGCTGCTGTTCCACACAAAGCAATAAGCATTGGCCTATACCTGCCTGTATGCTTTCAATCTGTTTTATTTACTCCCGCTAATAACAAGCGATTCAAAATCAAGTTCAAGGCCCTTATCTGTTTTGTACTGCTCACTTTGTTTTGCTGCTTCGGCTTTTATTTTTTGTTTCATGGTTTCATCTGCTTTACTTAATGCCCCCACTACCGGTGCGGCAACCTCATTCATCATCTGCCACATTTCTTCAAAATCTGCATACAATACTTTACCACTTACAGTTTGTTCCTGTATGTTTTTAAAACCTGAATTTTCCATGATGGATTTAATAAAACCCGGGGCGCCACAACGAAACATGCCGGGTGCACCGGCCGGTGGAGGCGGTAATTGCATATTTTTATTGATAACACCCATAATGTTGGTCACCCATTCATTTTTATCGCCTGTGGTCCATACCGAAGTGGCCATTATGCCCCCGCTTTTTAAAATCCGGTACATTTCATCCGATGCAAGCTGCATATCCGGAAAAAACATAAATCCCATTCTGCAGCTTATCTTATCAAAATGGGTTTGCCCGTAAGGGAGTTCACAAACATCGCAGGCATTGGTTTCATAATTTTTTAATTGTTTATGTGCAGCATTTTCCATAGCAATCACCAGCATCTGTTCTGCCAGGTCGGTGCCGGTTACTTTGCCTTTTGTAGTAAGTGCTGCAATGGTAAGGCCCGGTTCGCCGGTGCCGCAGGCAATGTCCAGCACCTGGTCATCTTCTTTTATCTGCAGTGCTTCAATAATTTTATCGCCCATGGGCTTTAAAAAATTCATGGTAAATTCATCCCATTTTTTCCAGCCTGGCGAAAACTTATTCCAGGTAGCTTTTTGCTGCTCCCTGATCTCTGTTAGTTGCTGTTCCATAAAATTTGTATTTAGGCATTAAGTAAAATAGTTACCCCTCTAAATGTAAATATTATTTTGTGCATTACATAGCGCTTTTTAGTGCCAACAGGCTCACCTGCAGGCAAACCTGCCTTATACCAATTATACTCTATAGTTAGTCCAATCGGTATTTACCAAATCCCTTCACACCAGGCCATCGCACATAATTTTAGCCAGCACACATTGGCCTGTAATGAAATTATATTTGGTATTACCTGCGCCTTTGCCGGTTAGCGAGGACAGCAACTGGTAGAGTAAGCTATAAATATACCACATTCAAACCCGGGTGACTGCCATGTAATTTAAAACTGTCGGGCGGGTAATCTGAATTTGGATCTGCAGGTTTTTTATCCGGAATGTGGCGGGTACTGTCTTTAATTTGCTGTTCCCGGCTTTCAGTTTTTTTTGTGTCTGTGCTTTCGTTTGCTGTTGTGGTTTCGGTTGTACTATGTGTTACATGAACAGCGGGTACATCTTCAAATACTTTCGCTGGTAATAAAATTTTGAATTACATATAGGAAATAACGAACAAGGCGGCAGCATAACAAAAAAGGAATAAGGAATGCTGCATGTCGAAGTATATACTCCGGTCACCATTCAACATTCCTTGTTCCTTGCGTGCCTGCCGTATGCAGGTTCAATATTAAAAAAGTCTATTTCAAATCCTGCCCTGCATCCTCGCTTTGCTTTTTCTTACTATTACGGTATCTTTTTACACCGTAGGCTGCACCGGCGGCAATCAGTAAACTTAAGCCACCATCAAAGGGAGCAGCAGGGTCATCACCACCCGCAGGCGGCTGGCTGTGGCTGTTTAAGGGTAAACTTAATATTGCTGTCAATAATAAATAAGGTATTATTTTTTTAATCTGCATGATGTTTCTTTTTTCGGTTATTGTATGTTATTGTCCAATAATAGTTAGTGCCGCCGTGTAACTGGTTTTGTTTTCACCAACCAACTGTACCCTGTAAGTGCCTGCGGCCAAAAGCGATGGCAGGTTTAGCTGGCGGCTGGCTGTGCCACCGGCATGGGTAATGCTTTGCATGCTTACCACTTCGCCTTTACTGCTAATTATACGCAACCGGTAATTACCTGCAGGCAGATTTTTTAAATCTATAGCCGCTTTGCTTACCGTGGTTGGGTTAGGATATACGGTGATTCCAGAATTT
>JBKJLT010000562.1:0-17027 GCA_046596765.1 Ferruginibacter sp.
ATCATTAATTCCTTTTTGTAAAGTAACGACCAATGTTGTTGAAAGATTCAAAGCATTCAAATGTTCCAATGCTTTCATTCTTATTGCGGTCAGATCTTCGCCACGCAATTGTTGCAGCGCTTCGGGTTTAAATGAATCAAACTGCAGGTATATTTCAAAATCGGGAGCATAAGCAGCAAGTTTTTTTGCAAACTCAAAATCTTTTGCAATGCGGATGCCATTGGTGTTTAGCATTAAATGCTTTATTGGTTTTGATTTTGCAATATCCATGATGGCAAAAAAATCGGGATGCACGGTTGGTTCGCCGCCGCTTATCTGCACTACATCAGGTTGGCCTTCATTGGCAACAATAATGTCGAGCATTTTTTCAACTTCTTCCACCGTTCTATGCCTGCCATAGTGTGGCGAACTCATGGCATAGCATGTTGGGCAACTCAGGTTGCAGCGGTCGGTAATTTCAATTACGGTGAGGCAACTGTGTTGTTCATGATCCTGGCAAAGGCCACAATCGTATGGGCAGCCATAATGTGTTTTTGTGTTGAAGTGTAGCGGTGTTTCGGATGGCTTATTGTAGTTTCGGATGTTTTTATAATATTCAATGTCTGTGGCTATTAAAACTTTTTCAAACCCATGCAGGCTACAGGTTTTAAGCATGTACACATTTCCATTTTCAAAAACAATTTTTGCATCAACCCGGCGCAGGCAGGTGCTGCAAAGGCTTAGTGTAAAGTCGTAGTAGGTGTATGGGCGTTCAGGCATATTGTGTTACAATTAATTTTTTCGGTTTAAAAATATAAGCAGCATAATAGATCAATCCTCCCAAACAAACCAACTGTATGGTTGATAAGCCGAAACTAAAAGTATAATGTGGCTTAATAAAATCAATTAAAAATCTGAAAAATAAATAAGCGATCATAAAAATTTTAAAACGGCCGCCTTCAACCAGCGTAATTTTTTTTTCTAATTGCAGCATTCCAATCCAGAGTATCAACAAAAAAAATATCTCGTATAAAGTAACGGGATGCCTTAGTAAACCATCGCCCAGGTTCATACCGGTAAAAAAATCTGTTTCCACTCCGTAAGTCTCTTCATAAACACCCATACCAAAGCAACCCATGCGGCCAATGATGAGCGCCATCATCATCGGGTAAGTAAACAAATCGCCGCTGCTTTGTTTTTCGCCAATTAATTTTTTCACAAGTTCCACCCCAAATAAGCCGCCTAAAAATCCACCCACTACAGTTTTATTGGTATAAAAATAAATAAGTGGGTTTGGGGCTTTTGCAAGTTCGGAGGGGTTTTCTAAACCACCAACCAATCTCGACCCAATCAATGCGCCAAATATAGCCCCGATAATGATCCACAACCTTTGGCCACTTTCAACCTGGTCGCCTTTGCCTTTTCGTAAATACAAAAAATATCGAAATCCAATAAACATCCCCAACGGCTCTAATATGGCATGCAGCATCATATTTAACGAACCTATTTCAATAGTAATTGGAAAATGCACCTGTTTTTATTTTGAAGATAGGATAAAAAGCTCCAATCAGACTGAACCAGATGGGCTAAAAATTGTTGTACTGACTGGCTAAAAGCCGCTAAAAACAGTACCTTTACCGTTTGAAAAATACAAAATGGAAATTAAAACAGGAACATTACTTAAAGAGATCAACAGTCCCGACGACTTAAAGAAGCTGAACCGGGAGCAATTACACCAGGTTTGTGATGAACTGCGCCAGTATATTATTGATGTAGTTAGTGTGTATGGCGGGCATTTTGGTGCCAGTTTGGGAGTGGTGGAATTAAGCGTTGCATTGCATTATGTTTTCAACACACCTTATGATCAATTAGTTTGGGATGTAGGCCACCAGGCTTATGGCCATAAAATACTTACCGGCCGCCGGGATAATTTTCCTACCAATAGAAAATACAACGGCCTTAGTGGTTTTCCCAAACGCAGTGAAAGTGAGTACGATACTTTTGGTGTTGGCCACTCTTCAACTTCAATTTCTGCAGCACTGGGTATGGCAATGGCATCGCATTATAAAGGTGAAAAAGACAGGCAGCATGTTGCCATTATTGGAGATGGTGCTATGACAGCCGGCCTGGCTTTTGAAGCCATGAACCATGCAGGTATTGAAAAAACCAATGTGCTCATTATTTTGAATGATAACTGTATGAGCATTGACCCCAATGTTGGTGCTTTAAAAGAATATTTAACAGACATCACCACTTCTCATACTTACAACGATTTAAGAGATAATGTTTGGAAGGCGTTGGGTAAACTGCCTGTTGGCAAAAATTTCAGTCAGAGTATGGCAAGCAAGCTGGAAGCCAGTTTGAAAGGAATGGTAAGCAAGAGCAGCAATTTATTTGAAGCGTTGAAACTGCGATATTTTGGCCCGATAGACGGCCACAACATAACCAAACTGGTTGATACTTTAAGAGACCTGAAAGATATTCCCGGCCCTAAAATACTTCACATAAAAACGGTAAAAGGTAAAGGTTATGGCCTGGCAGAATTAGATCAAACCAAATGGCATGCACCCGGTTTGTTTGATAAAGTAACAGGTGTAATACAAAAGAAAAAATTCGACATACCACAGCCACCAAAATACCAGGATGTTTTTGGGCATACCATTATTGAACTGGCAGAAAAAAATAAAAAAATATTCGGCATTACACCGGCAATGCCCAGTGGTTCTTCTTTAAAATTAATGATGGATAAAATGCCTGACCGGGCATTTGATGTGGGTATTTGTGAGCAACATGCGGTTACCGTAAGTGCAGGTATGGCAACACAGGGCATGAGGGTGTTCTGCAATATTTACTCTTCTTTTATGCAGCGGGCTTATGATATGGTGATACACGATGTTGCCATACAAAAACTGCCTGTAATATTTTGCTTAGACAGAGCCGGCCTTGTTGGAGAAGATGGACCAACACACCACGGCTGTTATGATATCGCTTACATGCGCTGCATACCCAACATGATTGTGAGTGCGCCCATGAACGAGGCTGAATTGCGTAACCTGATGTACACGGCGCAATTAGATTCTAACGAATTGCCTTTTGTTATCCGTTATCCACGTGGCGAAGGCGTTATGCCTGAGTGGAGAACCGAAATGCAGGAAATAAAAATTGGTACAGGAAGAAAACTGAAAGACGGAAAAGACATTGCTATTTTATCATTCGGTCATGTTGGTAATTTTGCTGCATCTGCAATTAGAGATGTTAAGGCCGAAGGCATTAACCCGGCGCATTACGATATGCGTTTTGTTAAACCGCTTGATGAGGAAATGCTTCACGAAGTTTTCAGCAAATACAATAAAGTAATTACCATTGAAGATGGAACTGTTGTTGGAGGATTTGGCAGCGCCATATTGGAATTTATGAACGAACATGGTTACAAAGCTAATGTGAAAATTATGGGAATACCGGACAGATTAGTAGAACACGGAACACCAAAACAATTGTATGATGAAATTGGAATTGATGGGAATGGAATTGCAGGAGCGTTAAGAGCAATGAGTACAGTTACAATTACACAGCTTATCGGTTAAAATATTTTCATTGACCAGGTACTTAAAGAATATATTTATAAAGGCAGTCTCGATTTTCATGGCTGCTTTTTTGTATTCCTGTAATGAGAAAGATGCGGAGAAAATGAATGAGAATAACATTCAACCATCTTCAAAAAAGAAAATAGAAATTAGATTAATTGGCGAAGTCTGTACCAGGAAATCCTATGCCGGTATTCAATTCAGAGAAAATCAGAAGGAAATAAATGCGTATTTAAAGAAGCAATATGCAAGTAATCCAACAATAGGATACCAACCTGATTCTATTAGTAAATACCTTGTTTCTCAATTCGAAAAACTTGACTTAATAAAAAATGGTGAGCTTCTTCTTAAAAATTTCAAAAAACAAACTGACGAGAAAACAACTTTTACAGATAGCTCCGGACGAAAGGTTAGTCTGCTGTTTTACATCAACGAATTAACCGGGCGTTATAATTTCAGGCTTTTATCATCAATGGATTCTGTTGATATTGATACGGGAGGAACAAATATGCAAGACCTTGATTATGCTTTTATTGACGTCATCCCAGGTGGTAATAAAGAACTCGTTTATTTGGATGATTACTACATTATGAACGGCGATAATTTTGATTTTAAAGTTTACGAGATCAAGGTCAATTAGAAAAATTTCATCTGCTTTTCATTTTATTTAACAAGCTCATAAAAATTTTATGGAAACAGCTTCGTTACGAATCTATGCCCAATAAAACTTTCATGAAAATTGCCCGTAAAACTCTTGTATTGGCCGGTGGCTTATTATTAACCGCTTCTGCATTTGGATATTTCTTTTGGTATAAGCCTTTGCTTAACAAATCTTCAAAAAGCACACCTACTTCTATCGTTTTAAAAAAGCAAAAAGACAAAAGCGAAACCATCCTTCGCCTTAATAAAAAGGCATTGCTGGCCCGGGATTATATTGCTGCCCATGATTTTAATGAAGAGCTTTGTTTTTTAATTGATATGCGGCTGCCCTCAGGCGAAAAACGCTTTTTTGTTTACAATCTTCAGGAAGATTCAGTAGAAATGGCCGGGCTGGTTACGCATGGCAGCGGAGTTGGCAATACATCAAACAACCTCGTTTTTTCAAATACCCCAAACAGCAACTGTACTTCTTTGGGTAAATACCGGATAGGGAAATCCTACCAGGGTAAATTTGGCCTGGCCTATAAATTATACGGTTTGGATAACAGCAACAGTAAGGCTTTTGAACGTTTTGTGGTGCTTCACTCCCACGAATGCGTACCCAATGAAGAAGTGGCACCCCAGATTATTTGCGAAAGCTGGGGTTGCCCAACAGTTGCTCCGGCCTTTTTAACACAATTGCAATCTTACATTGATGTATCTTCAAAACCGATTCTGTTATGGATTTATTATTAAGTTTGGTTTAATTTTTTGGGTCTATACAATTGTTTATTTATATTTGGTAAGTATTAAACGCAATTTTTTTTATATACACTCGTTATTAATTTATGCTTTCTAAAAACCATATAAATATTGTTAGAAAAATCCTTGTACTTGCTACAGGTTTCTTCTTAACCATATCTGTATGTGGTTTTATTATAGCAGGGGCCGGCGGAGATTTTTTTTCTGCACCGAGGAGTAATTTTTCCGATAGCCGCTTAATAAGTAATACTGAAGTAATGAGCCGCCTGAAAGAAAGGGCCGAGTTGGCAAAAGACTATGTAGATGAAAATGGCTTTGATGTAAGCTATTGTTTTATGATTGACATGCGTTTACCTTCGGGAAAAAATCGTTTTTTTGTTTACAATCTTTTAAAAGATTCTCTTGAGGCTGCTGGACTGGTAACGCACGGCAAAGGATCTGAAAGTGAATCAGGAAGCTTGATTTTTTCAAACATGCCAAATAGTAACTGTACATCGCTGGGTAAATATAAAATCGGTACTTCCTATAACGGCAACTTCGGACTTTCGTATAAATTAATGGGATTGGATAAAACCAACAGCAGGGCCTTAGACCGTGCTGTTGTATTGCATTCTTATTATGGAGTACCTGCTGCCGAAGTTTATCCTTCTTCTATTTGTGTAAGCGAAGGTTGTCCCGCTGTTTCCGCTCCGTTTTTTATACAGCTAAAAGGTTACATGGATGAATCGCAGGAGCCCATCTTACTATGGATTTACTACTGAGTTTAATTCATCGGTATTTCAATCGCCAATAATTCAGCATCTTCAGAAGCCTTTACTGTGAACTTTTCTGTTTCAGAAATTCCCAAAGCATCTCTTTTATTTAATTGTTGTCCGCCTACTTCAACTGTGCCATTTATTACCACAAGAAAAACTCCGTTGTTTTTAAAACCATTGCTGTAAGTTATTTCTTTATCAGCCTGTAGGTTTGTTAACGAAAATCTTGCATCCTGGTTTATCCACAAAGCATTGTCTGCATCAATAGGCGAAACAACGGTTTGCCAATTATTTGCTCTTGCGTTTACATCAAAGGTTTTTTGATCGTAGCGTGGTTTTATATTTCTTTCTTTAGGAAAAATCCATACCTGAAAAAGTGTAACAGAATCGGTTGCTGAGGCATTGGCTTCGGAGTGTTGAACACCGCTGCCGGCACTCATGATCTGTATATCACCGGCCTTAATAACGCCTTCGCCACCGGTACTGTCCTTGTGTTTAAGTGCACCGGTAAATGGTATGGTTACAATTTCCATATTATCGTGCGGGTGTGTGGGAAAAGCGCCGCCACCACCTATAAAATCATCATTTAATACACGTAACAAACCAAAATGTGTTTTGGCATTATCGTGGTATTGTGCAAAACTAAAATAGTAATTAGGTTTTAACCAGCCATAATCGGCTGTTCCCCTGTCGGCTGCTTTAAATAATAATGTTTGCATGATTGTTGTTTTTAAATTCAATGTTTAAACATCAAATTGTATGCCATTGATTAAAACTGACAGATTGGCTAAAGCGGTGAGTCACCCCAAAGGGTGGCTCACCGCTTAATAAAGTTGGCTTATAATTGAACTGTAATTGCACAAATGGAGCAGCTCATTTACTTTGGGAAAATAATTATACCGATAATATCAGTATTTAGTCCAATGCTGTTCACTATCGGCATAATGCCATCTAATATTTATGCGTAGCCCGTTGGGCTACTTTATAAATAAAGATGATATTATTTGCAGGAATTGTGCTTATTTTTTATCAGATCAACGGCAAATCAGAGCATTCATTTTTCACGGTGAGCCACCCTTTTGGGGTGACTCACAGAAAATAGATCAATTAAGTGTTTCAGCTTCTTCGCCGGGCAATAAGCTTATAACATCTTCTTCCCGGTTCTCATTCCATTCCACAATAAAATTATTACGGCCTTCGCCTGTAAGTAAACTCATGTAGCGCATCTGCACCAGTTCAAGCAAAGAAAGAAACAGGAATATGGCATGAATGCGATCCTCACAAATTTCAAATACCTTTTCAAAAGAAACAGTTTTTTCCGAGCTGCAAACATTCAGCATATATTCCCGGCTTTCCTCCATGGTATAGCTATACCGCAGCACGGTATGCACCGGTTTAAGATTACGTTCCTGCAATTTTAAGATCACTTTTTCAAAAGCTTTCATCAGCTTAAAAAGGGTTACAGTCTGAATTTCTGTTCCTTCGCCGGCTTCTTCTCCAATCTGCGAAATTTCTTTCTGCAGGTTGCCACGTTTTACCATCAGCATCCTCAACGCCTCCATCTCAGCCATTTGGGTAGCCGCTTCCTTAAATCTTTTGTATTCCAGAATCTTGTTTATCAGTTCCTGTCTTGGGTCAATTTCGTTGCCATCGGCATCAATTTCCTTACGGGGTAAAAGCATTTTCGCCTTTATGCGCATCAGCGTACTGATAAATAAAATAAACTCGCTGCTTAACTCAATATTGAGTTTTTCGCCGGTATGAATAAAATCCAGAAAATCGTTTGTTATTTTGGTGATGGGGATATTGTAAATATCCAGTTCATCCCTTTCAATAAAAAATAAAAGCAGGTCAAAGGGCCCTTCAAACTGGTCTAACTTAATCTGGTACGATGCTTTGTTCACCTTTGTAATATTATGATGTAAAAATATGCCTGTTTAAAGCAGTGGCAAATGTATAGATAAGTTAAGAGAACCTTATAATAAAAAATGCCTGATAATACCAAATGTGGAAAACCTGTGGTGAAGGAAGAAATCAATGCATATTGAGTTATAAGTCAAAAAAAAGGATTAATAATATTTTATTGGGGATCAAAAAGCCAAATCAAAAATTCACTGATTATTTTTTACTGAAATTATATGCAAATCCAATGCCTATTAGCTGCAGCCATTGCGGTGCAGGTCCTTTAGCCGCATTCACATTGCGGGTATCATCATCATAAATCATATCCAGGTTAAAGGAGAAGTTGATATATTTTGTAAGTTTGGCTGTTAACGCATTGGTCCAGTAAACATCAATATTCTGCGGCTTTTGTTTGTAGTTTGAAAACAGATCAAGTTTTGTTTTATAGACAAAATTGCTCCCAAGTTTAGCTGTGTAATTTGCCGAGACAAAAGCACCCAATTCATTCCTTGCATTCTTACCCGAATCCACCCCATAAAGCGGCTTAATTAATTTATCAGTAACAATTACCCAGCGCTCAGTTAAAGGAGAAAGGAATAATGAAAAATTCTCTGTGGGCTTATAATCCAGGCCCAAAGAAAGCAATACATAAGCCGGTGCAAATGTTTTTGAAATGATGTTTGAAGTATCTTTTCCTGCGGCTGTTTTAGAATAAGCATAACCGTTTGCAAACTGGGTACGCAAATTAAACAAGGTAGCCACATTCCATTTTTTTGATATGGCATAACCGTATTTTGACAGCAGGTCAATTCTGTCGCTTGCTTTACGTGAACCAAGGCTGGTAGTATTTACAATGCCATAAGCAAGGTCAAGGCTGTTATCCCAGCAGCTTTTATTCTTTTTATAAAATGCAAAAACATTCAGGTAGGCATTCAGGGAAAAAGAGAATTTATCGCCGCCCGCTGCCCAGTTACTCAACGAGCCCTGGTTAACATTTAAATTAAAAAGTCCCCCCAGTTTCCAGGTTTTTGCAGCCGTATCCTTTGGGTCTTTTGCAACAGATTTTGATGCTTCATTTTTAAGGTCTTTAACAGTTGGATCCTGCGCCTTTAATGATACAGTAAAAGCTAATGTGGCAACGGTAGTTATTAAAGCTATTTTCATATAAATTGATTTTTGCAAAAATAAAAAATGCAGCCATAAGACTGCATTTTTGTATTAAAGGTTGTATAAAAAGATTATTTTTTCAAAGCGTCTCGTATTTCCATTAATAATGTATCGGTTGATGATGGGCCTGCTGCCGGTTCGGCTGCCTTTGCTTTTTTCATTTTATTGATTGCTTTTAAGGCTACAAATACAACTAGTGCAACCAGTATAAAAGTTACTATGGCCGATATAAAATTGCCATAAGCAAACACCGGCCCTAATTTTTGTGCA
The DNA here is from genome assembly GCA_046596765.1 of Ferruginibacter sp. Lineage (GTDB taxonomy): Bacteria > Bacteroidota > Bacteroidia > Chitinophagales > Chitinophagaceae > Ferruginibacter. The sequence continues at coordinate 9,059 of JBKJLT010000562.1, forward strand.
TCTGCCAGCGAAGCGCCGGATGCGTAAGCGGCCTTGGTGGCATCATTGAGGCCAACATATAAATTACCAAAATCTTTTCCGCTTACCAGGCCAACCAGCGGAAGTACCATTCCATCAATAAAGGCCGATATTACTTTGCCTACTGCAGCGCCCATTACAACACCCACAGCTAAATCAATAAAATTGCCGGTTGCGGCAAACTCTTTAAATTCTTTAATGAATCCCATAAAATGTTTGTTTTAGAATGTAAATAAATAAAATAGGGAGGGAAGGTTACTGTAAACATAATTAAATTATTTTACCATTTCCAAAATTTGGTAATAAAAATAATGACAACTGAAGCAAGATTGAATTTATTGTCTTAAAAAACATCAACTTTGCGCCAAATTTAAAACATTGGGTAAAGGCTTTTTAAACTGGTTTATATTTATTGTGCTGTCCATTATCTGGGGTAGTAGTTTTATGATGATCAAGGTGGGACTGTTGCATTTAAACGCCTTTCAGGTAGCATCACTACGTATCATTTTTTCAGGTATTGTTTTGCTTCCCTCGGCTATCAGGCATTACAAAAGTATTCCAAAGAATAAACTGGGCATCGTATTTATGTCGGGCGTTTTAGGAAGCCTTTTGCCCGCTTATTTGTTTTGTGTTGCTGAAATGGGTATTGATGGTGCACTAACAGGCACATTAAATTCCTTAACACCCATTTTTGTTATTATAACAGGGGCATTATTTTTCGGCTCAAAAACTTCTTCTAATAAAATACTGGGCATACTTATCGCTTTTACTGGCAGTATTTTATTACTCATCAGTAAAGGCCATATGCAGGAGAGTAAGAACCTGCTCTATGTTTCATATGTGGTTCTGGCTACCATTTTTTACGGCTTTAATGTAAATATGGTTTTTAAATATTTGAAAGATATCGGGTCTTTACAAATTGCATCGGTAGCACTTACATTGAATGCGATCCCTGCGTTAATTGTATTGTACTTTACAGGTTATTTTAGTTTGCCATTGGCTGATAGCGGCATTTTGTATTCAACCGGCCAAGCCGCATTACTGGGAATTTTAGGTACTGCTATCGCTTCTATTATTTTTTATAAACTGGTAAAAAGTGCCGGTGCAGTTTTTGCTTCGATGGTTACCTATGGTATTCCTATCATTGCCAATTTTTGGGGAATAATTTATGGCGAAGAAGTAGGCTGGAAACAATTTGCCTGCCTGGTACTGATATTACTGGGTGTATATATTGCCAACCGTAAAACTGGGGCTAATTAATCTTAATCTGCTTCCGTAAAGCTGATATTTTTCTCTCTCAGAAAATCTTTTATCCTGTCAACATGCACGCAAATACCCACGTGTAAAAAGGGACTGTTTGAAACTTTATTTTTCTTCCCGTTGCTGATGATCTCAAAGTCTTTCATGTCAAATCCCAGGTGCAGGTGATTGGTGGCAAACTGCATACCGTAAATTTTTCCATCGGTATCAAACAGCGGGCCGCCGCTTTGTCCACGCAGGCCAGGCGTACTCATTTCAATGCCGGTAATGCCGCTATCGGGTTGCGTGGCAACAAAACGGGTAACAATACCATCAATAGGAAAGGAAGGGGAATTGGGGTTACCCGTTGTTGTCCATTCAATATCATCCGTATCGGGGTTGTGTTTAAAATTATTAAACTCCGGAAAGGGGAAGCCAATGCGGCATAAAGATTTACCTTGTTTTATTTTACTGCTGTCTTTTAAAAATGTTGCGTGGCTATTGTAAAACGTTTTATTAAAACCTTTAAATTCCAAAATGGCAAGGTCGAGTGTAGGGTGCGGATGACAGGTAATTTCCTGTATGGCATCAAAACAATTCAAAAAATTATTTTTTAACTGTACCGTAGTTTCGGGCAGGTATTTATATTTCATTTGCAGTCCCTGGATATTGCGTTTGTATTTTCCATCATTAACAATATTGTTTCTTTCTGCTTTGTATTTTTCATATTGCTGATTTATATTTTCAGCCGCAGGAATCAGGTCCATTACATGTTTGCAGGTGATAGCAACACCGCTGTCGTTCACAAAAAAGAACGTAGAACTGCCCGGTAATAATAATCCACCATAAGTTCTGGAAATCGTATGCAAAGGACGTGTAAATTGTAAAACTTTCTCAATTGCCTGTTGATACATGATAATGATGTTAGAATGATAAAGGGAGTTAAAGTCAAAAGGGATGCCGGGAATCAATAACCGCTGAGCTTTTGTATGAGTTTGAAAAACTGTCAGGTTGGACCTGCCGAAACCGGTCTTTTCTTTCCAAACGCATTTGCCTGGATGTTTTTGTGCTGCCATCGTGGCTCCAGCCTGGGGGCATAAAAATATATTTAAGCCTGTTGGCCAGCGAAGTTTTCTTTTTTAGGTCACTGGCCATACTTTGCCATTCATGAAAGATGATCTTTAAGGGATTGGCGGCATTTTCAACAGGTTTGGTAAGGCCGTATTTCACAGGCTCTTCTTTTAATTCCTCCTGAAAGCTGCCAAACATTTTATCCCAGATGATGAGGCACATGCCCATATTTTTATCAAGATAAATAACATTGCTGCCATGGTGTACCCGGTGATGGCTGGGACTTACAAAAAAAGCTTCGAACCAACGGGGCATTTTATTGATGAACTGAGTATGTACCAATATACCGTAGGTTTGGGTTGCCGAATACATAAAAACAATATCCAGCGGTGTAAACCCCAGTAATGCGATGGGGGTTAAATAAATAAACCGGTAAACCGGTTGAAAAACCGATGATCGGAAACCCGTTGTAAGGTTAAATTCTTCAGATGAATGATGCGTAACATGTACTGCCCAGCATAAGCGGCAATAATGATCAATGCGATGCTCAAAATAAAAAGCAAGATCAACCAGGATAAATAAGACAAGCCAATACCCGTAAACATTTGTGAAGCTGAAAAAATGATATTGATATGCCCAGGCCAATACACTTATGTAAAACAGCCAGCGCAATAAACCATCAAGTGATGCATTGAGTAAAGTGAAGTAAATATTTTGAACAGTATCCCGGAAAGAGTAAAGTTTTTTTTGTTTCCAGTTACTGAAAAGGATTTCAACCCCAATTAAAATTATATAAAAGGGAATAGAGAGTAATAAAAACCATGATTCTATGGCTGATGGCATTATTAAAAAATTAATGCTTGCAGGAAAAGCTGTTTCATTCAGCAAATTTATACAGACATAATTTCCTTTTCTTTGGCTTCCAGGTGCTTTTCTACAAGCGAAATATATTTGTCCGTTAAATCCTGTGCTTCTTTTTCGGTGTCCTTGCTAATGTCTTCGCTCAGTCCGTCTTTCTGCAGTTTTTTTACGGCTTCAATACTATCGCGGCGAATGTTTCTTATAGCAACTTTTGCGTGTTCCCCTTCAGCATTACATCTTTTCACCAGTTCCTTTCTTCGTTCTTCAGTTAGCGGGGGTAAAAATAAACGAATGATATTGCCATCATTCTGGGGGTTGATTCCAATATTAGCCATGGTGATGGCCCTTTCAATTGGCTGTAACATATTTTTTTCCCAGGGCTGCACAGAGATGGTTCTTGCATCTAAAACAGAAATATTGGCGATTTGATTAATAGCTGTGGGGTTACCATAATAATCAGCCACAATACCATCCAGCATGGTGGGGTTTGCTTTTCCGGCACGTATTTTAACAAGCTCTGCCTCCAGGTGGTTCAATGCTTTTTGCATTGTTGTCTGGGTATCGCTTATAATAGTATCTGTTTCTGCTGACATGTTTAAAATATTGATTGGCTGCAAAGCTATAAAAAAAGGCTGTTATAATAAGATTAGACTAAAACTAATAAAAAGTTAAAGCCATCAAATTTACTTTAGTAATAATAAAAAGAATAAAGGAGAAATTTTAATCTGCTTCAACAGTCTCGCCTGCCAGCTTAAAGATTTTATGCGATTTTATAATCTCGGTCTTTTCAACTTTCCTGGTTAAAACATTCCTGTTTTTAGGACGGCTGTAATAAACGATGCCGATAAAAATAAAAGACGACAAAAGCAGCACACCTAAAACAATTGTTGTGCCTAAATTACGCATAAAAAATGCCATGGCAATACAAGTAATATTAACTAAAACACAGGTAATAGTTACCATGCGGTGGCTTAACCCAAGGTCCAGCAGAAAATGATGCACATGCGTTCTGTCTGGGTTGAACGGCGAACGGCGCTGTATGATCCGTAAACTCATAACACGAAGCGTATCAAAAAGTGGAATCATTAAAATAGAGAAACCGATTGCAGGCGCAGATGCTATCGGGAAATTAGATGCAGGGTTACCTGCAATATTGATAAACTTTATTACCAGTATTGAATTTACCAGTCCCAATAAAAGCGAACCGGTATCGCCCATAAAAATTTTGGCTGGAGAAAAATTATAAATTAAAAAACCAATGATACTGCCCGAGAGTGCAAAAGCCATGACTGCATAGGTTATCTGGCCTGCATAAAAAAAGTATGTACCAAAAAGCAGGGTGGTAAGCAGTCCAAGGCTTCCCGCCAGTCCGTCAACACCATCAATAAGGTTAAAGGAGTTGGTGATAACAATTATTGTAAAAAGTGAAATAATGGTACCGGTTAGATGCGGTATTTCATAAATGCCCAGAAAACCATGAAAGCTGGATATTTGAATACCTCCAAATTTAATAATGATACTGGCAGCAATTAACTGGCCTATAAATTTTTTGCTAGCCGATAAAATTAATATATCATCTTTTATACCCAGGAAAAAAATAACAGTGGCGGCGGCGGCAAAATATTGAAGCTCGGGAGAGGTGGCGGATGGAACCCCCATTAAGGTAGCAATGATGAAACCGGCAAAAATTCCCAGGCCGCCCAACGTAGGAATAACATTTTTGTGAACCTTGCGTTCATCGGGCTCATCAAACAGCTTTTTATCTTTAGCAACCTGAATGATAACCGGAATTGCAAAGAAAGTGATCAGAAAAGCCAGACCCGAACTTAATAAAATATTATTCATTGATATAATTTGTTTCAGTAACTTTTACAAAAGTATTAAATATGTTCCGAGGATTAAAACTAATAATCTCAAAATAGTCAGAATCTGTTATCTGCAAATTAAATGCCTGAAATCTATTTATTTATTTTAAGGACTTATTTTAGTTAATAACGATGGAATTTCAAAGTTATTATCAATTTATACCATTACCGGTTTTTTACTTTGATAATAATATCTTTTTAAAGTAGGTTTGCAGCCATCTACAGGTTTGCAGATAAAAAATGCATACCAGTTAACAATAATCAATACATTTTAGCATGAGTAATTTAAAAGAAATAGCAACGCAAATAAGAAGAGATATTGTGAGAATGGTGCATGGCGTGCAGAGTGGCCACCCCGGCGGCTCCTTAGGATGCACCGAGTATTTTACGGCTCTTTATTTTGAGGTTATGAAACACGATCCAACATTCAATATGAACGGTGCAGGGGAAGACCTTTTTTTCTTAAGCAACGGGCATATTTCGCCGGTATTTTACAGTTCATTGGCACGCAGTGGCTATTTTCCTATAGAAGAGCTTAATACCTTTAGAAAGTTAAACAGCCGCCTGCAGGGGCACCCAACAACTCATGAGCATTTACCGGGCATACGTGTTGCCAGTGGCTCATTAGGCCAGGGTATGAGTGTTGCCATTGGGGCTGCGTTAGCCAAAAAGCTGAATAATGATGATAATATTGTTTTCTCATTGCATGGCGATGGTGAATTGGACGAAGGCCAGAATTGGGAAGCTATTATGTTTGCTGCACATAAAAAAGTAGATAATTTAATTGCCACCATTGACTGGAACGGCCAGCAGATTGACGGACCTACAAAAACGGTAATGGCACTGGACAGCTTAAAAGCAAAGTTTGAAGCTTTTAACTGGCAGGTGCTGGAAATGGATGGTAATGATATGGATGCTGTGGTTGCCGGTTTAAACAATGCTAAAACATTTGTTGGCAAAGGCAAACCCATTGTTATTTTAATGAAAACAGAAATGGGGCACGGCGTTGATTTTATGCAAGGCAGCCACGAGTGGCACGGCATTGCGCCAAATGATGAGCAATTAAAAAAAGCTTTAGACCAATTACCTGAAACTTTAGGTGATTACTAAAATAAAATCTCTGTAATTCAGCAGAGTGCAAATTCCCCCTTCAGGGGGTTAGGGGGTATGAAAATAATTCCAGTCAGCGAAGGCGCCTTTACCATTGATACAACCAAAGTTTTTGTACCCTTTGATACATATAAAGATGACCTGCAGCAACGGCCTGTAGGCAGTTTGCTGGTTGAAATACAACCCTTCGTCATCATTACTTCCAAAGACATTATTTTAATTGATACCGGGCTGGGGTTTTCCAATCCCGATGGTACATTACAAATTCACCAGAATTTATTTGATAATGGTATTGGCCCCATGGAAGTTACCAAAATATTGCTGAGTCATTTGCATAAAGACCACAGTGGTGGCATAGGCAAGGAGGATAAAATCCTGAATCAGCAGTTCATGAGCTTTCCCAATGCTGAATATTTTGTAAACAAAGATGAGTTTGATTTTGCTATGGCAAAGGGTAAACCATCTTACACGCCAACCGAGTTTGAAATATTGGGCCAAACCGACCAGATTGTTTTTACACAGGGCAACGGCATGATTGATGATTATATCAGGTACGAAGTAACCGGAGCCCACTGTCCTTTTCACCAGGTATTCTGGATTGAAGAAGACGGACAGAAGGTTTTCTTTGGCGGCGATGTGGCACCGCAATTACAGCAAATGAAAAACAGGTTTATTGCCAAGTACGATTTTGATGGCCGTAAATGTATGGAACTGCGGCAGCAATGGTGGGCGCAGGGAGAAAAAGAAAAATGGACTTTTTTATTTTATCATGATATTAAGACGCCGGTTTTTGGGTTTTAAAAAGTCATTTATCCAGTACAAAATTTATTATTGACTTAACCAATTGTGCATTTAAAGGTAATCCCGGATCGTGGTATGTTTTCATGTCTTTATCAGCACAGTTGGCTTCTGCATTTTTTAAAGTGTGCGTCATACCATCAATGATATTTAATGTGGCTTTATTATTAGCATTGTAAAGATAATGAGCCTCTGTTTTTTTCACCTGAATATCGCAGGTTCCCTGTAGAATCAATATTGGTAATTTAAGTTTTTTTATTTCTGCTGCCGGGTCATACTTCATCCAGGATATCATGTATGGCTGAACAGAAGGCCTGAAAATACTCAGCAGGTAAGGCGGTACAGAATCAATCTTGCCCTTTGTTTTCAGGATATTGAATAAAGAATCTGTTTGCTTTGCAATAGAGGGATATTGGGTAGTTACCTGTTCTGTAATAATCAAATCAATGGTGCGGCCCACACCTGCCAGCGAAATATATCCCTTAGGTGTTGTTTGCGCTGCTGCAATCATTCCAATCAACGAACCTTCGCTGTGGCCAGCAAAATAAATATCTTTATAACCCAATGAATCTTTGAGGTAAAAGAAAATTTCCTTTGCATCATTAATAAAGTCTTCAAATGAAAGGTCTGTCTCTTTAAGGTTTTTGTAACTGCTTTTGGCTATTCCTCTTTTATCATACCTGTAACTGGCAATATTATTTTTTTGCAATGCTTCTGCTAATAACCGATAGGTGTTGCTGTTAACGCCTGCAACACTGTTTCCATTTCGATCAGTAGGTCCCGAACCTGCAATGATGATCACCATTTTTTGTTTATTTGAGGCTGCCAATAATGTCCCTTCAATTTTTACAGCCTTCATGGTAATGGCAATATTTTTACCAACAGTATCAATATGTTGAGCCATTAACCAATTGCTGATGAACAGAAAAGTTACAGCGATAATTATTTTTTGTATCATTTTAAATTTTGTGTTTTTTATAATATTGGTAAGAAAAAATAACCGGTAT
>JBKJLT010000382.1:0-5086 GCA_046596765.1 Ferruginibacter sp.
AAAGAAAACTCTGGCTGGTATAGGTAGGCACCGTGGCCACGGTTTTATTAATAAACTGGTATCGTAAACTGTTACAGGAGTCTAATTTAAAAAATGAAAAATCGGCATCAATATTATTGCTGCCAACTCTTACCGTTACTTCAGCAGTGTCCGCAATATTGCAGGTTGCAGAATCAATAGAAATCAACTGCAGTTTGTAACTGCCTACCTGATTATAAGTATGCAATACTGTATTAACAGGGGCAATAGTAGTATCCCTGGCAACAGCACTGAATGGATCATTATAGATCCAGATATAACTTTTACCTTTTGCCAGTGTATCAGTAAACCTTACAGTTAATGGCACGCAGCCAATAGTATCAACCACCCCATTTATTGTTGCCTTAACGCTTGCACCAATACCTGCAAAATTCATTTCTATTTTTACTGCGGCTTCGTTACAGCCATTTCCACCTGCGGTATTATTGGTGCCAGACCATACACCTGGAGTGGTAAAAAATAACCTGCCACCATCGCCACAGGCACAAACTGCCTGGTAAATAACTCCATTGGCATCAAAGCGGCTGGTGCCACCATCCACATGATCGCCAAAGCCACCATTTTGGCCAAAATGGGTTCCAAAGAGCTGGCTACGGGCATTTTTTTCCAGCACAAAAAAGAAAAGGTCCTGGCCATCAGCGGGAGGAATTCCCGGTAAAGGATTTATCTCAGGCATACCTGCTGTACCGGCCGAAGGATATCCTTTTTCAATATTAATTCCGCCACCCCAGCCAGATACATATACGTTCTGGCAACGATCAACTAAAAAAGCAATGGGCGACAGGTTGGGTACTGCTGAGTTGGTACCAAAAACAGTTGAATAAATATATTGAGAAAGATTGGAATCGAGCTTACTGATAAATTGTTTACCCCCCGTATTACTAAAAAAAGTACCCGGACCAGGCGGTGCCTGTATTGTCCAGGAGCCTGTTGTAGTTCCCATAATATAAGGGAACCCCTGTTTGTCGAACTGGATACCATATATAAGATCGTTACCGGAAGTGCCCTGATAAGTTGTTCTTACAATGGCCGAGCCATTGTTAATAATTTCAGTAATAAATCCATCCACCGTGCCATTAACTGTGCCATTGTAAGCTGGTTGTATTACTCCTGTTTTATCGCCCGGTAAATCTGCACTGTTTGTGCCGCCGGCTATATAAATATTTCCACTCACGGGGCTTTGAGATAATACAAAGCAGGCATCATCTCTACCTCCTCCAAAAAAAGTGCTGAATAAAACTGATGAGAGATTTGAGGTAAATTTAAGTATTACGCCATCCTGTCTTCCGCCTCCAAAAGTTGCCTGAATTGGAGTACCCGGTGTAACGGGAAAATCTGTAGATTGAGTACAGGATGCTAACATTACATTTCCTGCCAAATCAAGTATAATTTCGCTTCGGGCATCATCACCATAATTTCTGCGGGTAGCATCGGCACCCTCGGGAGGGGTGTATTTACCGCGTATGTTTACACCATCATTATCACTTCCACCTATTCTAACAGCTCCCAAAGCCGAACTGCCATTAGCACTTAGCTTTGTAATTACAATATCATAATCCGTTCTTGAAGTTACTCTTCCCGGAGTACCAGGGTAATTGTTTGAGGAAGATCTTCCCGCAACATATAAGTTACCCTGTGGATCACAAATCATACTGTGCGGTTGTTCGTTACGTGAACCGCCAATATAAGTAGCAAATAACCTGTTGACACCATTGGGAGAAAATTTCATAATGGCTATGTCGTAGCCACCGGTATTGTCTTCATTTATTCCTCCACCATAAGTGGTTTGATACGCTCCTGGCGAAACAGGATAACCGGTGTTAAATGCAATGCCACCTGCATAAAAGCTTCCATCGGGTGCTGGTGTAGCAGTGTACCCCCAGTTTTCGGCAGTACTGCCGGTAAAGGTTGAGAAAATTAAAGTAGGATCAATTACAACCGTTGTATTAGGATCGTAGTCAGTTACTTTAAAACGGACAATATTATTTTTTACAACATACTTACAGTCAACGGTATTCCTTTTCCCTTCATTAACCTGGTAACTGTAAGGGTACAATTCTTTAATGGCCCCAACTGATGTGTTAATCAGCAGTTCTTTATTTTTAACTTCTAATTTATCAATGCCCGAATACTGCATGGCAATTTTATCTATATCCCCACCGGGATGAACGATGATATCATATTTCATTTTACCTGCATCGCTGTAATAACGCAAATCTATACCAGGATATACGTTCTTATAACTTACTGCCTGAGCAATTTTACAATCTGCCGCCCATGCAGATTGGTCATTCCCTAAAAAATAATTATTGTGGTAGGATTGTATTTTATCGGGCACGTTTTGGGTGAATGAACTGCCACCTAAAAATTTAACTTTATAGGCATGTGAATTTACAATAATTGGCTGCCCAAGGGTTCCAGCATTTAGCTTGTGGCCATGCATCTGCTCCGACAAGACTTTTAAATCGGCAACATTGTGCATTACCACCGTAAAGCCCTGGTTTTCTAAAAAGAATGAACCGGTAGAAAAATCGCCCCGATATTCAACCCTGCTATCCCATTGACCTTTGTTTTGAACAAATTCCACCTGTGCGTTTACTACAGTGCTTGACAACAATGAAAAGCAAAATACAAATAAGCAACGCACTATTTTAATTGAAATATTCAAGTAATTTTCTTTTTTTACAATTTACAGCAATAAAGCGAAGAATACAGCTTTATAAAATCATAAATCTGTCATATTTAGTTACGAAATTTTACTCCATGCTGTTTTGCCTTTTTGTTGCTGCAGATAATTTTTAACAGTTAAATTTTCTGTAGCATTTAAATCAGGGTCAGTTTCTAAAATATTTTCAGCGGCATTTCGGGCAGCTTCCAGTATAACCCTGTCCTGGACTATGTTTGCAAGCTTAAAGTTTAATAAACCGCTTTGTTTAGTGCCTTCTATATCGCCGGGGCCACGTATCTCCAGGTCTTTTTCTGCTATCTTAAACCCATCGTTGGTTGCTACCATTATCTTTAATCGCTCACGGGCATCGTTTGATACTTTGGGCCCTGTTAATAATATGCAAAAACTTTTTTCAGCACCTCTTCCCACCCTTCCACGCAGTTGATGCAACTGCGACAAACCAAATTTTTCGGCACTTTCAATTACCATCACACTGGCGTTGGGTACATTTACACCAACCTCAATAACTGTTGTACTAACCATTATCTGCGTATCGCCTTTTACAAAGCGCTGCATGTTGGTTTCTTTTTGCTCAGCTTTTTGTTTTCCATGTACCATACTTATCCAGTATTTTGGTTCCGGAAAAAATGATTTTACTTCTTCAAAACCCTTCATTAGGTTTTCATAATCCATCTTGCTGCTTTCTTCAATGAGCGGATAAACAATATATACCTGTCTTCCCTTTGCAATTTCTTCTTTAACAAAATCCATTACCTGCGGCCTGGCACTTTCGGAACGATGTAGTGTATTGATCGGTTGCCTGCCGGGCGGTAGTTCATCAATCACACTGTAATCCAGATCGCCATAGGCAGTAAGCGCCAGGGTACGTGGTATGGGTGTTGCCGTCATCACCAGCACATGTGGGGGTATGCTATTTTTTTTCCACAACTGTGCCCGCTGTGCCACACCAAATTTATGCTGCTCGTCAATAACTGCAAATCCCAGATTTTTAAAAACCACCTTGTCTTCTATCACAGCATGGGTGCCTATTAAAATATTCAAAGATCCATCTTCACAAAGTTTAAGTACTTCCTTACGCTGTTTACCTTTAGATGAGCCGGTGAGCAATTTTACACAAACCGGCATATCTTTTACCAAGTCTGTAATGCTGTTAAAATGTTGCTGCGCCAGAATTTCGGTAGGTGCCATCAACACCGATTGAAAATTATTATCCACAGCAATCAACATCATCATCAATGCCACAATAGTTTTACCGCTTCCCACATCTCCCTGTAAGAGGCGGTTCATCTGTTTGCCGCTGCCTGCATCACGGCGTATTTCCTTCAACACTTTTTTTTGTGCATTGGTTAATTCAAATGGCAGATATTTTTCAAAAAAAATGTTAAAGAGATCACCAACTTTATCGAAACTTAACCCTTTACTATACCGGTGCCGGGTTGATTTTATAAGGCCCAGCCTGAGTTGTGCAAAAAACAGTTCTTCAAACTTAAGCCTGCGTACTGCATGTTGGTAATGCTTTTCTGTTGCCGGGTAATGTATTTGCCTGCAGGCATTAAAGCGGCTGATAAATTTGTATTGTATAATGATTGATTCGGGTAAATTTTCGGGCAGGTCTTTTTCGCTGAGCAATTGAAGTATTGCATAAGTCAGCTTGCCAATGCTCCGGCCATTAAGCCCTTTTGTTTTTAATTTTTCGGTAGATGGATAAAAAGGCTCCAGGTAATTTTTTCCATCGGCTTTTTGTTCGGTAAAGTTTTCAATTTCGGGATGGGCAATTTGGGGCTTGCCAATAAAAAATGCCAGTCTGCCAAAAACAAGGTATTGATGACCTACAGCAATTGCCTTCTGTATCCAGCTTATGCCCTGGAACCATACCAATTCAATTTCGCCGGTTTCATCAGCTAATTTTGCAACCAACCTTTTACCTCTGCCTTCTCCTAAAATATTTATTTGTGTAATTTTTCCGGCAACCTGTGCATATTCATTTGCAAGCGAAAGCCCGCCAATCTTATCCAGCTTTGTTTTATCTACATGCCTAAAGGGGTAATGCTCCAGCAAATCTTTAAAAGTAAAAATGCCCAGTTCTTTTTTTAAAAGATCGCCCTTAAAGGTTGTTACGCCGTGTAAGTATTCAATAGGGCTGGTTAATATGGTGGCAGGCGAGCTGATGCTTTTTTTTACAAAGATACAATTGAAGCATTATGGATGGTTTCGCCTGGCGGCGAAAATAATTTGCCATAAAATGTCCCGAATTTTCTGGATAGGAACGGAAACATCAAATACTTTAATAGAATTCGCAACTTTCAAATTAAAACAAATTCGCCTCCATTTTATTATAGAGAAAGACAGTCGTCCTTA
>JBKJLT010000458.1:0-3227 GCA_046596765.1 Ferruginibacter sp.
AAAAAATCCCCCGAAACATTATCGGGGGATTTTTTATTATTCTGATTCGCTATTTATTACTGAATCACTACTCTGCACATGGTGAGCCTGTTACCGTTGCGATCAACGATCTCAACCCAGTAGAGTCCTTTTCCATGAGCACGCATGTCAACATCCATTCTGTCATAAGGCCTTCCGATGGTATAGTTTTTAACCATTACACGGTCGCCTTTAGCATCGTAAACAACTACACCCCTTGGTAATGATGAGTTGCCTGCAACACTAAAGTACCTTACCTGGAATTGTCCACTGCTTGGGTTAGGGTAGATGAAGCATCTGCTGCTTGCAGAATCCTTAACGATAGCGCTATTGGATGTACTGGTACATCCATTAATATCGGTAACCCTTAAGGTGTATGTACCCATACCATCTACATTTACAGTAAGTGTACCTGTGCCTATGCCACTTACAATACCTGCGGAAGAGCTGGTTAAAACCACTCCATCACGTATCCAGGTGTAGCCACCGTTTGGTGCCGGTACATTTGGCGTAACTGTAGAAGTTAATGCAACTGTCATACCAGGGAACAAAGCACTGTACACAGGAGCAATGGTTACCACCGGTAATGGGTTAACTGTTAACCTTACCTGGAATGAGGTAACGGATGCACAAGGTGCTGCACCGTTAATAATAACCCGGTATACATAACCATTCATACTCACCGGAGGATTCGTAATGGTTAGCGTTGCTGTTGTAGCACCGCTGTAAACACCACCATTGGTAATATTGGTAAAAGTATTACCACCATCAGTACTTACCTGCCACTGATAGGTGAATGGACCGCTGCCAGCCGGTACCACCGTGAATGTAGCCACTTTGTCTGTACAAATGGTTTGGCTAACCGGTTGTGTTGTAATAGTAGTTGGTGTGTTAACTGTTACAACAACTGTTCTTGGCGGTGAAGTACAAGTACCAGCGCCAGATACCAGGAAGGTAACAGTACCATTAAAGTTCCTCGGGTTATTGACTGGTGTAGCAGGTGCAGCAGGGCCGCCCCATCCTACATTACCACTGGTTATGATATCGCAACCATTATTGCTGTAGGTTACTGTTGCAGCAGTACCATTGGTATAGGCAGGGAAGGTAGCTCCTGTGAAATCCAACGCTATACCATAAGTAGCACCCGCAGGTACAGACAGTGTTAATCCTGTAAGCACCGGATTTAAGGTATTGGCTGTAACATTCACATTAGCCGTTCCAAACTGGTTCCAGCCATTGGCTGCAGTGATAGGGCCGGGATTACCCGCATTACCAGTTGTTTTAAAGAATACCCTCGCAGTAACTGCGCCAGAACCAAAGGCATTGCTCGATATACCGGCAAAGGTTACAGGGAAAGCATTATTGTTGCGTACATTGAACGATACCAAGTTATTACCGTTACCACCCGCCATTGGTGTTGCAGGGGTAGCAGCAAAGTTAATCACATTGTTAACCGTTGCCTGGTAAGTATAAACTCCCGAAGGGGTTGGCCTTGTCCATACAGAATCTACCCGGGTACCGGCTACATATGGCGTAAGTGCTGCTGCATCAGAGAATAAGCCCGCTGCAGGACTCCATACGGCCGCTGTGGCTACCACACCCACTGTGTAATCAATATCTAATGACCAGTTGTTTAATACACCTGCATCAGGAGCTCCGGCATCATAGATGCCAATACTCCAAACACCGTTAACCGGTCCTGTGTTGTACAGGGCGTTGTAAGTGGCTACGTTTGGTACATAACCAACCGGGCCACCAGGGAATGTAAATCCGAAAGCTGTAAAGGTTGCGCCTACAGCATCGGCCCTGTATGTATTGGTAAACGGTGCAGTGCCTGCGCTAAGCAGGGTTGTACCGGCAGAACTGATAACCGTATTGGTGAAATTGGCACCAGGGTTATTGGTCCTGTTTAGCATTGCATCCAGGTTAAATATATTGCCATTTGGAGCTTTCAGTGCCATTACACAATCGCCCACATAAGCATGGGTAATGTTAAACCTTGCTCTTACGCCGGTGATGGTAGCTCCTGCCGGAATACCCGAAACAGTAATGTTTGATACAGATGCAGGATAACTTGTTGGTACCGGCGGAATGGTTGGACCATCCGGTATAACCACATTTACTGTACCTGAACTGAAGGTGGCAGAACTTGAAGATGAAGAAGAACTCTTCAGTTTTACAGCCGGGTCGCCCAAACACATGGTAACCGGGTTAGGCGTTACTGTTGGTGCCGGTGGTGTGTAGTTAACCAATACTGAAGCTGTACTTACACAACCTGTAACTGTATTGGTTGCAGTTACGGTATAAGTGGTTAATGTAGTTGGCGCTGCATATACAACAGGTGTGTTGGTACCTGTGTAAGGACTGGTTGCTCCGGCATCGTTATACAAACCTGCTATTGGAGACCATACATAAGAAAGCGTAGAGTTTGTTGTACCTGGTGCAGTGTAATCAACTGTAATTGTCCAGTTGGTTAATGTTCCCACATCTATAGCACCACCATCGTACATAGCCAAAGTCCAGGTTCCGTTAGGAACAGGCGTGTACATTGGCGTCCAGGTAGATACAGTTGGTGTAAAGCCTGTTGGGCCAGCAGGTCCGAATGGAATTGTTGTTGTAACCGCATCAGCTTTGAAAGTACCGGTATAAGTACCTGTACCTGTGCTGAGGGCATTAACACCGGCAGAACTTACCACAGTATTTACAAAACCTGTAGTTGGTCCGGCACCGCCTGTTGTAGACAGATAGTAGTCAAGGTTAAGTATGCTGCCATTGGGAGATCTTAATACAAATACCATATCTCCATTCCAGGTATGAGGCATGGTCCAGCTGGCTCTTACACCCGTAACGGTAGCATTAGCTGGTATACCTGCCATGGTAAGATTAGAACTTACGCCAGCCGGATTATTATCAGGAACAGGAATACTGATTGCTCCTGAATTTATCGTTACCGATCCCGGTACAGGAGGAGGAGTAGATGCTGTACTTAATTGTGTACCACTGATACCGGCAACACCACCACAAACAGGGCCTGCAGGGGTAATAGTAACTACCGGTAAAGGATTAACCGTTAACAAGGCACAATTAGAAATATTGGCTGTGCCAATTGGCGCACAGGTACCACTTACTACCAAACGGTATCCATAACCATTCATTATACCGCTTACAGGGTTAATAACAAGTGTTGGCGTAGTTACGCCAGAGTAAGG
>JBKJLT010000522.1:0-5700 GCA_046596765.1 Ferruginibacter sp.
GGAGCACAAAATATGCTGAATTTAAGGGTGCTAACAATGAATGAACAATGGTATAAGGTGGTGCAGTTAATAAAAACAGCTGCTTAAAGGACAAGCGACAATTTTAAATGCACCCTCAAGCTCTAAAGAGTTCTTGAATTGGTAATCTTTGCGTAAATTTGAATCATGAAATTTTACGTTGACACATTAGTTTGGGGTGGACATGAAGATGATGAATTTGAAGAATGGACTATTCCTTTTTTTGAGCAAGCAAGGCAAGGGAATTCTCCATTGTTTTGTCAGACTTAACATTGCGTGAACTAATTCCAGCACCTGAACGTGTTCGCAAATTAACCGAGACTATTCCAGAACAGTTTTTAGAATTGATCTCACTAACTGAAGAAGCTGAAATACTTGCAAGTCACTACATTACTGAAGCTGTATTATCACCAAAATTTGAAAGTGATGCACAACACATTGCGATGGCTACCATTTTGAAGGTTGACAGTTTGGTTAGTTGGAATTTTAAGCACATGGTGAATTTCTTTCGCATTAAACAGTATAATTCAATTAACCTTAAATTTGGCTATCAATCAATTGATATTAGAACACCTAAAGAAGTAATTTATGGAAACGAAGACTAAAAATGCTTTTAAAGCTGTTGACTTTATGCGACAGGTTCGAAACGAATTATCAGAGTTGTATCATAATGATAAAGAAAGCTTTCATAAAGAGCTTAAGAAAACAATGGCGGAGTTCCTGTCGGCACGTACCAAATCTGCCGCAAATATTGCTGCTGCAAGTGGGACTGAACGTTAAAACTCCGGCTGTTTGCATCGTTGTACTAAGGCGATAGCTATTTAGTTAATTAATTTAATTTTTATCTTCCTGCCTTCCCGACTTACCCGCATTTTTTTGTACATTCCATCATGCAAAATCAATTTCTCCTCTACGGTGCCAATGGCTACACAGGTAAACTCATTGCAAAGCTTTCATCAACCTATAATTTACAGCCCATACTTGCAGGTAGAACAGAAGCCAATATAAAACCACTGGCTGATGAGTTACAACTACCCTACCGGATTGTTGATTTGGATAATGCGGCACAATTACAAAGTGCTTTATCAGAAGTAAAATTAGTTTTACATGCCGCAGGCCCTTATGCATATACAGCCAAACAAATGATTGAAGCCTGTTTGCAAACGGGTGTTCATTATATTGATATCAACGGTGATATTGCTGTTTTTGAAATGCTGAAAACATACGTTGCGGCTGCCAAAGAAAAAAACATTATGGTAATGCCGGGCGTTGGTTTTGATGTAGTGCCTACAGATTGCATAGCACTGCAATTAAAAAATAAAATGCCCGATGCTACACATTTAAAACTGGCTTTTGCATCTGTTGGTGGTGGCTTATCGCATGGTACAGCAATTACTATGGCCGGTAAAATTGGCGAAGGTGGTGCTGCAAGAGAAAATGGCAAGATTGTAAAAAAACCCTTGGGGCAAAAAGGTATGTGGATTGATTTTGGCCAGAAAAAATTATTTGTCATGACCATTCCCTGGGGAGATGTTTCCACTGCCTACACCACTACCGGAATACCCAATATAGAAACATACACCGGTATGGCCCCAAAAGTTTATCGTATACTTAAACTACAAGGGGCTTTTAACTGGTTGTTAAGAACAGAATTTGTACGCAACATCATCCGTAAAAAAATAAAAGCAAAACCGGTAGGGCCAAGTGATGAACAGCGGCAAAAAAGCAGCAGCCTTGTTTGGGGAGAAGTAAGTAATGCGAAAGGTGAAAAAATATCTGCCGGCATCAGTTGCCTTGATGGATACACTTTAACAGCACATAGCAGTTTACTAATCAGCAAAAAAATATTGGAAGGAAATTTTAAAACAGGTTATCAAACACCGGCAGGATGCTATGGAGAAAATCTGATCATGGAAGTACCGGGAACAAAAACTATATAAGCAGCGGGTTGACAAATAACTTTGCCAAAGTTTAGAACTTTGGCAAAGTTTGTACATTGCAGCAAAAATTCTTGAAGGAAATTTTAAAACAGGTTATCAAACACCGGTCGGATGCTATGGAGAAAATCTGATCATGGAAGTACCGGGAACAAAAACTATATAGGCAGAGGTTGACAGATAACTTTGCCAAAGTTCAGAACTTTGGCAAAGTTTGTACAAACCTGTTCTTAAAAATTGTAAATTAACGGTTCAATTATAAAACTGATCATCATGAAAAAACTACTGCTGCTTGTATTATCCTTTTGCCTTACCGGCAATTATAATTTCGCACAGGATGCTACAGCAAAAATTCGAAAAGAAGGCCTTGAAAATTCCAAAGTAATGGACATTGCTTTCCATCTTACCGATGTAAGCGGCCCCAGGCTTACAAATTCTCCCGGATTTTTCAGGGCGGCCAACTGGGCAAAAGACGAATTGACAAAAATGGGATTGGTAAATGCAGCCATTGAACCCTGGGGCGATTTTGGTACGGGCTGGGAACAAACCAGATGTTATGTTGCTATGACTGCACCGTATTATACGCCCATGATCGCCATCCCGAGGGCCTGGACGGGAAGCACACCGGGCAAAAAAATAATGAGTAGTGATGTAGTACTTATCAGGGCAAAAGATTCAGCAGAATTATACCAGAATTATTCAGGCAAGGTAAAAGGTAAGATCGTGATGTTCTATTCGACCGATACACTCAAACCATCTTTTACGGCAGATGGAGGAAGGTTTACAGAAGAAGAGCTGAATAAGATGGCCAATTCAAAACCGGACACTGCACAAAGAAGGGGTGCAAGAACTGTAAGCCCTGAAGCTATGAACGCCAGAAGACAGCAACAGGCACTTGCCCGACAGATGAATGGGTTTTACAACACAGAAAAACCGGCGCTGGTTTTAAGCATGAATGGCAGAGGCAGCGACGGGACATTGTTTGTTCAAAATGGTGGCTCGGTTGATAAAGGATCAGAAAATAATTATGCCTGGATCATGTTATCAAGCGATGATTATTTAAGGATACAAAGACTAGTAGCTGCAGGTGTAAAAGTAGAAATGGAAGCAGATGTTAAAACAAAATTTTACGATAAAGACATCAAAGGATATAATGTGGTGGCTGAAATTCCGGGGACGGATCCGGTATTAAAAGATGAGATCGTAATGATTGGTGGCCACTTAGATAGTTGGCAGGGTGCAACGGGTGCAACAGACAATGCCGCAGGTTGTGCGGTAATGATGGAAGTGGTACGCATATTAAAAACCACCGGACTGCAACCTAAAAGAACCATTCGCATTGCCTTATGGAGTGGCGAAGAACAAGGCTTACACGGCTCACGCAATTATGTAAAAAATCATTTTGCAGATGCTGCTGATATGGTTTTAAAGCCTGACCATTCAAAAATTTCGGCTTACTATAACCTTGATAATGGCACAGGAAAAATCAGAGGTATTTATTTGCAGAATAATGCAGCGGCAGGCCCTGTCTTTTCAAAATGGCTTGAACCATTTTATGACCTGGATGCAAAAACTGTAACGATTGATAATACAGGTGGAACCGATCACCAGGCTTTTGATGCCGTTGGCATTCCCGGGTTTCAGTTTATACAGGATGAGATAGAATACAATACCCGTACACACCATACCAATATGGATACTTATGATCACCTGGTACCTGCAGATTTAAAACAGGCGGCAACCATCATTTCATCGTTTGTTTATAATACAGCACAGCTCGATAAAAAAATCCCAAGAAAAGAATTACCCAAGGCAAGAGGGACTGGTGGAAGAAATTTTTAATCAAAAACAGAGCGTAAATAAAAAAGACACATTTTACATGTGTCTTTTTTATTTACAAAGCTTTTATAAGCTCACAATCATTATTTATACAACCGCTTCTTTCTTTTCCTTTGCTACGGTAATTCTTGTAAATTCCGAACCGCTGAAAATTTTGGCTAACTTATTATCATTTGTTTTTTTCCACTCAGGAATATTTGATTCAGAAACAATACGCCAGAAATTTTTTGCCTTAAGATCTTCATAATCGTTTGAATCAATAAAAATACCCAAAATGGTATTTCGCTTTTTAAACTCAATCTTAATTGCAGTCTTCGACAGGTGCGAAGGCTCCAGAAACTTTGAAATCATTTCGTTTACCATAATGCTAATTTCTTGCAAATGTAGGCTAATTAAGGCTCTTAACCGCATTTATTAATTCAGCATGCTTTAATTAATAATACTGCCAATCCTTCCTTATTTAAAATCTGATTATACCCTGTAACAAACGGCATTAATATTCATGCCTGCACCAACCGACGCAAAAAGAATTATGTCACCAGCATTTAATGAATGCCCGGACATTAATCCTTTTCTAACCATATCTAATAAAGTGGGTACAGTTGCAACGGAACTGTTGCCCAGGTTATGAATACTCATAGGCATAATCCCGGCGGGTGCATTGGCAATTCCGTATAGCTTGTACAACTCTTTTATAATTGCATCATCCATTTTTTCGTTTGCCTGGTGAATGAATACTTTTTTTAGTTCCCCAATAGCAACTCCACTTTTATCCAGACAAATCTTCATTGCTTCAGGCACATACTTCATAGCATACTCATACACTTTTCTGCCCCGCATTTTTATGTAGCGGATGCGTGGGTCAGAATCGGGATAGTATGATTTGCCCATGTGTAAATAACTTAACTCCTCTTCGCTATGCGACTGAACACTGCTGCCGAGAATACCCGGGCCGGTTTCTGCACTTTCCTTTGCCTCCAGCACACAGGCTCCGGCACCATCAGAAAATATCATACTGTCACGGTCGTAAATATCCAATACCCTCGATAAAGTTTCGGTGCCAATGATCAAACATTTTTTGGCAATCCCTGCTTTAAAAAAAGCATCGGCCTGTATTACTCCCTGTATCCACCCAGGACAACCAAATAAAATATCATAAGGTATACAGGAAGCATTTTTTATTTTCAGCGCATGCTTAACCCTTGCAGCCAAGGCCGGCATCGCATCGGTTTGGATAGTATGTTTTATTACATTGCCAAAATTATGGGCAACAATGATCTGGTCAATCGTTTCAGGATCGCATCGGGCATCATCAAGCGCATTTTGTGCAGCAATTGCAGCCATATCAGACGAATCAATGTCGGAAGGTGCATAACGCCTTTCCTCTATACCCGTAATTTTTTTGAATTTTTCTACAATTAGCTGAGGTTCAATATCCAATGCCTTATTATCCTCGGCATAAAAAATATGGCCGGTAAACTCCTTATTTGTTTTAACAAAATCTGGTATATAACAACCGGTTCCTGTAATTACAGTGTCGGGCATATTCTGCATAAAAAAAATTTAAGACTTAAAGGGGAGGTTGCAGGCATCAACAAAATTACCTGTTTTTATACTTAAAACAATCCGAAAACTGCTGCGATTAATAAAAACTGTTCAATTAGCAGTAAAACACTATATTTGCACTTTATTAATACAATACAATTACAAAAAAATGGACAAACAACAAGGCACCGTTAAGTTTTTCAATTCTGAAAAAGGATTCGGTTTTATTAAGCACAATGACTCTAACAAAGAAACTTTCGTTCACGTAAGTGGATTAATAAGCGATATTAAAGAAGGCGACAGCGTTGAGTTCGATTTGCAGGAAGGCAAAAAAGGAATGAACGCAGTTAACGTGCAGGTA
>JBKJLT010000492.1:0-15177 GCA_046596765.1 Ferruginibacter sp.
GGTAATGCCGGGTGTTTACACTGCAAGATTAACGGTTGATGCCCGCCCGGATGACCCGGTCGGACGGGGTAAAATATACAATCAATCATTTACTGTAAAGATGGACCCGAGGGTAAAAACACCGCTAAAAGATTTAACCCTGCAGCACGATTTAAGTTTGCTCTGTTACAACTACATCAAAAAATGCATGGGCGATCTGAACGCAATAAAAGACAATGACAAGCTTACAGCAATACGAAAATCTCTGGCAGGTTTTACTGCTTTACAAAATACGTTGCAGGATGGCGACTGGCCTCCAACTACACAAATGATAAAAGCGGTAAATGAAACGGTTGCAGGTTATGAAGCAGCAATGAAAAAATAATTGCTTTCTTTAGGATAAGACAGGAAGACAAAAATGATTTTGCCTTTGGAAAAAAGAAATCTGCCACTGAAGCACGGAAGGCACTGAATTGAATATTTATTTTCAGTGCTTTAGTGCCTCAGTGGCAACTTTTATTAACTCACTCGTCCTCGTCTCCGACGAGGATGAGCTGGTCTTGAGTCTCCGACTCAATCAATCACTTATCTTTTTTGCAGGCTTCCAAAAAATCCTTTATCCCCTGCAAAATCTTCTCTGCTATCTGCTGCTGAAATCCTTCGTCTAATATTTTCATTTCCTCTTCCGGATTACTCAGGAACAAAGTTTCTACCAATGCGTTTGGATATTCAATGGGGCTATTAAGCATAAAATTAAAACTGCTGTTATTACCGTATTCCTTTAAAGGCAGCTCCAGCATACGCTTGTAAATAGCATTGCTTAAACTTCTAAAACCAACATAGCGGTAAAAAGTACTGGTACCTGCGGTACGTATAGGATCAGCAGAAGAATTTAAATGAATGCTTATCAGCAGATCGGGCATACTATCGCGGTAAAACAAAATGCGATCTTTATTATCTACAAATTTTTCTGTTGTTCTTGTCATGATGACTTTTGCACCAGCCTGCTCCAGCAGTTTTTGTAGTTTTAATGAAACCGCCAGTGTAAGTATTTTTTCTGATGAACCTGTGGGCCCGCCAGCACCCGTATTACTGCCGCCATGGCCTGCATCTACGGCAATAGTTAAATTTTTAAGTGATAAGTTTTGTGGCTGCCGTTTTATTTTTATTACAAGCGTATTGCCTTTGTAATAAATGCTGTGACCCCAATGCTGTGCATGTTTCAGTTCAATGGTAATTCTAAAAACTTCATCCTCTACCTGCTCGTAACTCACATTTTTTATTTCCTTTGTGTTTTCTAATTGTGTTATCCAGTTGGTATTGTTGGTAGCACCAAAAACATCTACAATAATTTTAGACGGATCAACCTGCTGCATACTCTGATAGGGCAATCTTGCAAATAAACCCAGTTGCACATAATCATAAGCACTATCACCATACACCGTCCATTTATCCGTCAGTGACTCTGGTGTAAAACTTCCCTTAGGCAAAAAATCCACCGCATCTTCATCAATATAAGCCGTGCGGTACTTACCCAACTTTACTTTATACACCTTATCTACTTTCCCCACCACCTGCAGCAACACCGCCGAATCTAAATATCCAATCTTTGCACCGCCCAACCGGTCATCCCCCAACCCAAACAGTAAATGCGCCAATCGGCCTTTTGTTACCGCAACATTGGGTGCCAGCGGGCCAAACATACTTATCCAGAATTTACTTTGTTTGGTAACAGCTTTGCCTGTTTTATCTGTAATGGTTACGGGTATTTTACTCACCAAAAAACTATCATTATCCTTCACCACATATTCGCCCTGGTATATGCCGGGCATTTTATTTTTAACCATTTCGTACAAAGGAATATTGCCGTTGGCAACAACGGTACAGCCGGTTAATGCCTTTACTTTAAATTTTATCCTGTCGCCGGACATTACAAATAAATTGCCTTCGGGCAAAGTTTCTATGCTTGCAATATCCAGCGTTTTCACCGTATCGGGTGGCGCCGTTAAACTGTAATTATACTTTAATTTTTTGTTTGTTCCTGCCCGAATGGCTTGGTCAGGCGGGGATTTATCCGGTGCTTTAAAAGCAATGAGGTTAAAAGCCGTATCGCCGGGTTTTAAATTCACTTCATAAGCAAAAGCACCGGTTGGGTAAACTTTTACTTCCTTTCCGTTTATACTGAGGTTGCAGGTTTTGCAGGTGCTGCCAATAATAAAGTTTCGGGATGTTTTTGTATTGATTTCTGTTTTGGTGGGCTCCACCAATTTTATAAATGGCTTATGCACAGCATCCTGCGGATCGTTAGTTTGAGCAAAAGACAAAATGCTCAACAGCAATGCTGCGATAGTGAATAGAAATTTCATGCCGGCAAGTTAAAATAAAATACACTCTTCGCTGGTTAATTATCCGTCAAAAGGAAATGCTTTTTATTATTCTTTTGTATCAGGAAAAAAAAGGAATCTATATACAATAAGAAAATTTTTTTTGCTTTGCAGAAAAAAAACTGCGTTTCGCACAATCATAAACAACTTATCTTTCTTTAAACTTCAAAAAAATCACTATCAGCTATTAAAAAATATCAACAACAAAAAATTAACAACTGATACCAAAGTTGCTCAAACAAAAGCATTCCATGTGCTGTTAATACCCAACTGGCGCAGGTGCCGCAAATAATTATGTAACATATTCTTTATTAAATCACAGATAACGGCATGAAAAATGCTAAGCCTGTTATTATCTTTTAAAAAAAACAAACGTATTATGAAATCGATCATGTTAATTGCATTCAGTATTTTTTCACTGTCGGCCATGGCGCAGGAGAAAACAGACAAAAAAGCCAAATGGGAAAAAATGAAATCAATGAAGCCGATAATGACCCACGGCATTGGCGTAAGCTTCCAGAATTTTGACGGGCTTAATAACCGCATAGCCGGTTTCCCCCAATACGATGGTTTAAACAACCGTATATGGACAATCTCTGCAGGTTCCATGCACGTAATGAACAACTTTGTATCGCAAACCACCATTACCGGCGGCAGCAGCTTAACCGGCAACCCCAATTCAAAAAGCAGCACCCTGCGTACCATTGGTGGTGGGTTCGATCTGGGTTATGATGTTATCCCGTCAAAAACGGTAATGTTATTTCCGTTGGTGGGCCTTGGTGCCGAAACTTTTCATGCTATTTACTACAGGGATGTAAATGCAGTAGAATTTGATGCAGTGGCCAATTCAACAACCGTACAAAACAGCCTCCGCAAAACAAAATTTGTAAATTCAGCCTTTACATACCGCCTGGGACTGGGTATGTCTGTTAAATCGCCAAAAGATCATGGCACCATTGGCATACAGGCCGGTTATGTTTCTGGCTTTCATGATGAGAAATGGAAAAGTGCCGAATACCAGAACCTGAGCAATGCACCTCACGATGTTATAAAGCGTTTTTCGGTTTCGCTTATTTTCAGCGGTGGTAAAATGATGGGGAAGTAAATCCTGTTTCTGATATTTAAAAAGAGGTATGGCGTTTCCATACCTTTTTTTATTGTTCAGTATGTAGCAAAATACAGTAGCCTTTAGCAGCTTGCATATTTGCGGATATTAACTGCCTGCTCTTCCTTGACTGCCGGTTAACGGTAACAAGGATCAGGTAAATGCGGCAGCCATCCTTTCCTGTTCTGCATTTGATATTTTATTTTTTGCGGCAAAAATTTTCCATGCTTTCACTGTAGCAGAAACTTCCTTAATAATTTTACCGGCTTTATTATCAGTTAAGCGAAAATAGGCTGCTACTTCCATTGCCAGATCCAGATCAAGTGAATTATCTGCAGCAGTAATGTTAAGGCGTAATCCCTTACCATATTCATTGGGGTTAATATCTTAGGCAGGAGAAAGCAGCCAGCCTTTATTGGTAAGTAAAAAACCATGATTGCGTAGATGGTCGTCTGTATTGTTTACATTATTATAGGGGCCAGCATTAAAATGCAATATTATTATAGATTAACCGGCAGCAAAAAGCAACCGCTTTTTTAATAAGCGCTGTTAACTTGGTTATATGGCCGATATTGCCCAGCTTAACTCAAAGCCGGAGCGGTGAAACGAGGATTAATCCCGCTTTGATTATATTTTGTACCTTACCTGTAACTAAAACTCCTCCACACATAAAATCATACAGTCATGAAAATATTTTTGCTTTTAATTCACGTGATGGTATTCAGCATAATTTCATATGCACAAAATGTAGGAATAAATGTGCCTGTGCCTACAGAAAAACTGGATGTTAATGGCAATATCAACCTCACCGGAACAATTAAAACCAGCGGGGCACCCGGACAAACAGGTCAGGCCCTCATGACCAATTCCAGTGGCAATATGGTTTGGGGTAACCTGACAGAATATAAGAATTTTGTTACGTTCATCACCGGTACTTCGGCTACCTGGACCGTTCCTGCAGGAGTAACAAAAATATATGTTGAGGCCTGGGGTGGCGGTGGTGGCGCAACGGGAACAGGAGGTGGCGGCGGTGGTGGATACGTTACCGGCCTTATTACCGTTACACCAGCAAGCAGTGTAACTTATTCAGTTGGGGTCGGAGGCGCATCGGGTTCACCAAATGCTACAGATGGAGGCGGTTCATCAATCTTCTACCCAGGCACAACCCTCATTGCGCAGGGCGGATTGGGGAATACGTATACAACCTTTGGTTCAGCCGCTCCGGGCGGCTCTTTCTCCGGCACTAACGGCGCCGCTTTTACAGGGCAGGTTGGTGAAGCAGGTGGTTCTAATTATTTTGGATATCATCAATCCACCTCCACTACTTATCTGGAAAGCCAGACAGGCGGCAAAGGCGGCGACGGAGGAAACACAGAAAATACAGGAGGCAAGGCTACCTATCAACTTAGGAATCCTATTAGCCTTGCAACCCTCTACGTTTTGTATGGCAGCACGGGTAAGATACCCGGTGGCGGAGGCGGCGGAAATATCACCTGGGGAGGAATCCTGCAATCCGGAGGACAGGGACTGGTAACCATTCATTACTGATTTGAGTTCGGTTGAATGATGTGCCCCACAACACAGCCAAAAAAAATGGCCGATGCCTGCCCGGCTTAACCAATTAAGACGGGTACACAATAAACAACAACGCAGCTACAACATGAGCCGCATTAAAGGCAAGGATACTAAACCTGAAATGCTGGTGCGTACATTTTTACATGCAAACGGCTACCGCTATAAACTGCACGATAAAAAACTGCCCGGCAAACCCGATATTGTTTTACCCAAATATAAAACCGTAATTTTTGTGCATGGCTGCTTTTGGCATGGCCACGCAAACTGTAAATACTTTGTGGTACCAAAAACCAACACCAAATGGTGGACAGACAAAATAAACCGAAACAAAGCCAATGACGAAAAAGCAATAAAGGCTTTAAAGAAAGATGGGTGGAAGCTGATTGAGATTTGGGAGTGCAGACTAAAACCGGCAAAAGCAGATAAAACCCTTGTGCGCTTATTGGAAAAATTAAACAAATGATTACTTTAGTATTACATAATATTTGAAAGTACTTAAACTTAATAATGCAATTACCAAGATACCCATACAAAACCAATGCTGCTTTTCTGGATTATGAATTTATAAGCGAAGGCCCTAAAGGCAATATCAAAAAAGTTATACGCTTTACTAAAATAGACAAAACCGTTTTCAACCTGGGGTTTGGCGATCTTGACGAAGAAACAGGGGAGATAAGTGATACCATCGTTACAAACAATAATGACAGTCGCATTGTATTGGCTACAGTTGCAGCCACTGTACATGATTTTACTGTTAATTACCCAAATGTTGTAGTGATAGCAAAGGGCAGTACGCATTCAAGAACAAGACTTTACAGAATGGGAATCACCAATCATTGGAAAGAAATAAGCGCAGATTTTGAGGTATATGGCCTCAAAGATGGAGACTGGGAATTATTTGCAGAACGCAGAGACTATGAAGCTTTTTTGATACACAGAAAATAATTTGTAATTTTGAAATATGAGCACAACCGCTAAACATAAGGCTGGCACTAAAAACAAAAGAGCATTTGCTGTAATTGACAATAATGTTGGCAATTACGAAAAGCATCCTTTTTTTATAAAAAAAGCCAACGCAGCTAAAGCTTTATTAAAAGCTGTTGGTTTACCAAAGCAACTGGCCAAAGCTAAATAGCCTTACTATAAATAAATATTTTCAAAAGCATCAACATTGTTGGTGCTTTTTTATTTGCTGTATGTGTTCTAAAGCATACCGCTTTATTATTTACAACAAAATAAGTTTGAGGCACTCCCCAACGTGACTTAAAAGCAAATGTACTTTAAGTCACATAAGGTAGTATTGCTTTATGGATATTAAAACCAAAATAGGGCTGCGTATAAAGGAAATACGCACCGAAAAACAGCTCACCCAGGAAGCGGTTGCTTTTAAAGCAGAGATAGACCGCACATTCATGAATCATGTTGAAAATGGGAAGAGAAATGTTTCTGTAGAGACATTGGAAAAAATAGTACGCATCAAAATACTCCTTTAAAAGCAGTAGCTGTAATGTTACAGAAACTTTCGTAGCTTCCTCTTTTGATGAATATTTTTGGAGCTTCAGTAAAGTTGAAAACACGGTAAAGAAAAAAGTCTTTTTCTTTTAATAAAGCAAACTTCCATTCTGTTCTCGAAAAATAAAACGGGGTTTCTTTTGCCAGCTTGGTAGTTTTTACTTCAATAAACCTATCGGTTCCGTTATTATTTTTTGAAAGAATATCGTAACCCAATCCGTCGCCCTTAACTTTTGAAACCCATTCTATCTTATCAGCAAACTTTTCCTTACCTGCATTTCTGAGCCGCCACTTTTCATAATCAAAAACAAGTTGTTCGCCATGTTCTCCAAGATGCCTGTTATTCTGTTCTCTTTGCAGATAATTTATTTTTATGGGTAAAAACAACGGCTCCTTTTCAATTTGCTTTGTCTTATTCGGGCTACTATCAATTATAGTATCAAACTGTATTTTTTTTGTATTGGGAGGAGTATTTTCATCAGCAAATTTTTTGAATTCCTTTTCAATAATAATTTGCCTTGTTATTAACCTCTGACTTACTTCTTCTACAAGTATGCCTCGTTGATAATTGAATAATGGTTTATAGCCCTTAATATAGGGCAGACCCATATCAGCCAATACCCCGCTTATATTGCGATGCTTAAACTCTATAGCCTTATCCCTGTTATGGAGCAAGGGAATGAGTTTTTTTCTATGGGCTGATTTATTGTATGCCACTCCATTTAGTTCATCAGTAAGCATCTCAAAATAATCAGCCACAATCAGAATTATCTCTTCTTTTGTCCAATCCATATTTAAATTGATTAACGTGACTTAAAAGCAAATGCAACTCAATATTAAGCATTTAAATTGTGTCTTAAAACATACCATTATTTTCCTTTAATTTCTTCAACTTTAATTTTAAACAGATTATATGAGCACACCAACAGCAAAAGGATATTTTTCTGGCTGCGGAGGAATGGAATTGGGTTTAATGCAGGCGGGTATTAATTTAATCCAATCTTTAGACTTAGATAAAGAAGCAATAGATTGTATGAAAAAAAATAACCACTACTTTTCACACGATGTTTTACATGTAGATATAAAAGATAAAACAGTTTTAGAACAGCCACAAACAGATATAATTGTTGGCACTTACCCTTGCACAAAATATTCTCCCATTGCAGATATTCATGGCACACGTACAGGCGACGACCTCTTCCTGCATTTTTTCAGGCACATAGCAATTGAAAAGCCCGAAATGTATATTGTAGAAAACGTACCCGGAATGAAAAAATTTAAAGTGGTGATGGAGGCTATGACAAAACTGCCAGATTATTATGTAAATGTCTTTTGTCCTATAGATGCCTCTATCTGGTTACCCCAGCGAAGAAAAAGGCTTATTCTTATTGGTACTAAAAGACAATTTTCGATTGCCGAACCCAGCCAAATGAAAAAAAAATTGCGGCTAAAAGATATACTCGAAAAAAGCCCTGTTGTTGAAATGCCGGATTATGTAATTAAAAGAATCAACGGTAAATACAGAGATTTGCCTATAATTATTGATCCTCAATTTAATGGTGCAATAGCTCCAACCTGTGTTGCTCATTATGCAAAGGACTTAAGCACAAGGCTGGTAAAAGATAAAAATTCAAAATTTGGACTACGCCCTTTTTCAGTAAGAGAATATGCAAGATTGCAAGGTTTTCCAGATGACTTTCTTTTTGAGAATAAAAGGAGTTCTTATAGATTAATTGGTAATGCCGTACCCGTTCCTATGGGAAAATGGATTGGAGAGGTTGCGGTGAAATATTTCAACAATTTCTCTTTCACTTTTTTTGATTGCTAAGTCAACAATATAAATTTTTCTTCTCAGCAACCTCTTCGGCAAGGCAGGTTGCCTAAATAACCCCAACGTCCTCACCCCCTCAAAAAACAATAATAGAACCCTTGCTACTTTGGCACGTTTTTTACATTCAAATTACAAACAACTCATCATGGAACAGCACCTGACAATGGAAAGCATACAAGCGGGTTTACAACCGCAAACAGTTAGCAGCCCGCAAAAAAACCAACAGCACAACCCCACAGTTATAACCGGTGTCGATAAAGAAACACCCGGTAAACCTGGCGAAAAGCCTGAAAAGCCTCACCCCGAAACTGAAAAGCCAGATGTACACGAAATACCCAAAACAAAAGATAAACCCGAAGTTGAAAAAACAGATATTGATGAAGTGCCGGATACAGAAACAGAAGAAATGCCGGATATAGAACCAATAGAAATGCCCGATACGGATATACCCGAAATACCCCCACAGCAAACATAATACCTGCAAAGAAATCCCCGGTCTTGGTGAATTAACCACTAAACATGGCACAGTTTTTAATCTTATTAAAAAAACAATATTATGGAACAGCATAAAACAAACGAAAGCGTTAACCCAGGTTTGCCAATTGAAAAAAACAGCGGGCCTGTTAAATTACCTAAGCAGGTGCCGATACGGGTACAAGCATTGACGACACCACAAAAGAAACAGATGCCGATGAATTGGTACATCAGCAACCCACAGAAATAAATACAATTGATGAGGAAAAGGATATAGATGAACTGGTACACAGTATGCCCGTTTCAAACACGCCCATAAATAATAATGAAATTGATCCGGATGAATTTGTTCATCAAAAATAAAAAAGGCATTTCTTTTTTATTAAGAGAAGTAATGAGATGATAATTGTATGCCTGCTTTTGCCTGGCGGATTTATTTTTTAATCTGCATATCCCTTTTTATTTTTTGCAACTTTAGCCGCATTATTTCAATACAGGCAGCATTATAGGTGCAAGCCTGTTGGCCCAGTTACCGTATTCCAATGCTGAGGGGTGCAGCCCGTCGAATGCCAGCAAGGCCGTGTTGGTTTTAGCCAAACGTGTACCGGGAGTAATATCCAGATAAGCAACAGCATAACTTTGTGTTACCTGGCTGTTGATGGCATTAAACCAGTCTATCTCTTTTCTTATTTGTGCAGTATCGCTGCCAGCGGCAAAAGGCGTTACACTGTAATCGGGTATAGATAATACAAATACTTGGCTCTTTTTTCCGTTGGCCAGTTGTATGGCTTTATTAAGCAGGCTGGTAAAACGCTGGCGGTAACCGGTTGTATCGTGCATTTGGTATTGGTCGTTAACGCCAATAAGCAAACTCACCACATCGTGGTTGGCCGGGTTTTGCGATGCAATTGCATTGGTGAGGTTGCTGGTGGTCCAGCCGGTAGTGGCAATATAATCAGGTTCGCCAATATTAATACCAGACTGTTTTAACAGGTTGGCAGTTTGCGCCTGAAAGCGATCATTTGCCCCCACGGATTGCCCGATGGTATAAGAATCGCCCAGGGCCAGCCAGGTTTTTTTAGGCCCGGTAATTACAGGGCCTGTGCTGGAAGGCGTTACCGGTGAATCTGCTTTTTTGCAGGCTAACTGAGTTACACAAAACAATATAAAAATTATTGATCTCATGGCAATACAAACGAATTAACGGGCAGCCCGGTTTAAAAGATTTCGTTAATACTATTTCATAAAAACGAAAAAGCCCCGCTAAAAATGGCGGGGCATACAAATCAAAAAGTTACTAATTATTTCTTTGCAGGAAAATGCTGAATTTTTTCATCCAGTTCAATCATTTTGCCATTCTTCATTTTGCAGTCGTTAATAACGGCAAGTGAATCGCCTGCACCTTTGTCATTTTTCCAGCTTTGTTTGTACCAGATGGTTACCCACTCATCTTTTTTATCGGCCGATATTACAGATTCGTAATCGTACATGGTGATGGTAAGATCGTTGTACTGTGGGCGCTGGGCGGTAAACATTTTAATGGCACTGTCGCGGCTGAGTGTAGCGTGGTAATAATCAAACCGTACTTCAATTGAATCGCCGATGGAAGCTCCCAATGCGGCAAAATCCTTATCAACAAAGGCTTTAAGGGCACCCATGGCGGCAACAACATTTTCGGTGCTGCCGGTTTGCCAGTTTTTGTAAGGTCTCTCCAGCTTAAAAGGCAGTGTTACTTCTGTGCCGGCTTTAACTGTTGTACCGGTAGAGTCGGTGCCGGATTGTTTAGTAGCTGAATCGTTGCAACTGGCAAGGGCAACAGCCAGGCATGTAATTACAATAAATTGTTTCATTTAAAAGTTGTTTTGGTTTAAGTGATGAATGTAATAATGTTTGTTATAAGCAGCAGACAGTATCTGTCTGTTACCATTGGGGGCTTAAGATAAGGCGAATAAAAATAGAAAGCAAGGGTTTGGGGTTTTTATCTCACCCTCCGGTTGCAGTGCGTACAATAACCCTCCAAACATATACTTTCCGTGGGGGGTAACATTTTTCCCATCCTGTTTATATACTATTGAAATCAAATTTTTAAACCTAAAAAAAAATTATTATGAAAAAGTTACTTAAAATCTCAACTATTGCATTGATACTTTTTAGCTTTATGGCCACATCATGCGATAAAGAAAAACTGGCCGCAATACTCAGGCCTGTTAGTTTCAATTCTACATATACAACCCAGGGAAACAATAAACCAATAGTTGTAAAAAAAGATACTGTAGAAGTTACAGTAGGAACATTCATCAGGATAGAACCTGTATTAGGCGATGAATGGAAAAAATGCAGGGGAACCTGGGCTCACAGCGTTGAAGGTGCCTGGACAAGTGATGATTACTCGGCAGGACGGGATACCAATACCGGTGTTATGAATTTTAGTCCTAAAAAACCGGGAACTTTCAGAATCAAATTTACCTACACATGCCCCGACGGTTCGTTTACTTCAAAGACCATTACAATTATTGTAACCTAAGCCGCCGCCCGCCAAATAAAAATATCTTCACAGTTTGATCCATCCCAAGAGCTAAATGGGATGGATCACTATACCGGTAAAGCAAAATATATGAACCGTTTATTGGGGGATAATTTTCTACACAGCGCTGTCTTTGCTGGCTGTAATTCTGTATTCTGATATGAATTGCCTTTGAACAAGTGATAGGCAACACAGGCAGCTTTTCCACAGGCTACCCACATTTGCGGGGCAACACATTTACATAACACAAGCTTTACAATTTCTTTACGTTATAGTTTGAGATTACACCTCATAAAATCATACACATGCTGCAAAGTAAAACGGTGCTTTCGCTAACTATTGATTTGCTGGCCAACAATGCCTTTAATCATTTAAAAGATGAAGAGATATCGGCCCTGCATTATTTGATATTAAAACTACAGGAGCCGCTTACAGCTATTCAACAGAATCTTTTGCTTACTTTCTGGAACCATGCTTATACCAGCGATTTGCACCCTGCCTTATTATACCGCTGCAACACTGTTTTACAACAGCTTGGCCGCAGCCCGCTGGAAGAAATAATGATGGAAATGGAAATGTATTAACCTGTTCTTTTTGCCTTAAAAAATTCTGGCACGCTTTTGTTTGATATAGATAAAACAAACGATCATGATAAAATATACTTATTACGTATCAGCCGATAAACAAAATCCGTTGTTTCAGCAGCACTACCTGCAGGGACGTGTGCATGTACGTGACTATGCATTTTATATGCGTAAGCTGGCTTTTATGCAGCAGCAAAAAGTAGCGTCTGAAAAAAAAGACGACAACCGCAGTAATAATGGTTGAGTTTTTAAGGTAACAAATGTATTTGATCCGCAGGAATTAAAATTGGGTATGCACAGCTTTTGCTCACGCAAGAAAATCCCAGAGCAAATAAGCACCACCACCTGGGAACTTTTTTCCACAATTTCAACTGCAAATAACAGCAGCAGAAAATACAATACTTCAAAAGGCATTGAAACTAAAAGGTTAACAGGTCATTAAATCAAAAACTGCAAAAATCCGTTTTTACTTTTATGATATAAAAAAGATTGGCCAGATTCTCAGCAATCATTTTTTCAATTCTTCTTCTTAGCAACGTCTCTGGGATGTTGCGTTAGTATGGTCCACAAAACATACACAATACCCGGCCAGATTTCACAAAAGCTATATAAGAGACTTTGCCGGAAAAGCCTTCCCGGTAAAATAACACATACAAGCAATTAAAAAATATATTACATTTAATAGACGTTACTACTAACCAACATTAAGCCTTCTTTTAATTCTCCCTGTAAAAGCGCTAACAAATTTTTTAACCTAAACAACTTTTTTATGAAAAAATTATTATGCCTGCTGCTCTGTGCAGCAACAGTTACGGCTTTTGGACAGGGCAGCACCCTGTACCGGGTTAACGTGGTAAAACCCAAAGCCGGAATGACCTCAGCCTATGAAGCCAGTTGGAAAATGCACCTGGACAAATTTCACAACGCCACCGACAAAAGAATGGTGAGCCAAATTACTGATGGCCCTATGAACGGAGCCTATGTTATTGTAGAGGGCCCTATTTCCTATGCCGATATGGATAAAGTAAATCCTACGGCCAAAGAGCACAGCCTTGACCTGGAAAAAAACTTTACACCCAAACTGGATGTTACCGGAATGAATTCCATCTATCGCCATGCGGATACATTAAGCTATAATGGTAATGTAAAAGCCGATAAATATTTGGTAAGCGTTACTGTATATAAAAATGGAACGGCCGGAGATATTCAGACTGAACTGAGAAGAAATGTATTAATCACAACTAAAATGAACAGTACAATCAGTGTGAATGTTTATGTAAAACAATTCTCTGGCAGCAGCCCCACCATTGTTAACAGGCGTGGTCTGAAAGATGGGTTTAAAGAACTGGATAGTGATTATGGCCCCAATATGGGCACGCAGTTTAAAGACACCTACATAAAGGATTATGGCCAGGAAGCCTGGGATAAAAGAGTAAAACTGCTGGTAGATGCTGTGGTGAGTCGTGAACAGCATTTTGAAAAGTTCAGGGCCGACCTAAGCTCGAAATAATTTTTTGGATACATACCAATTATAGTATTATTAAAAAAGACGGATAAATTTATCCGTCTTTTTTTAATTAATTGCCTTTATGCAGCTCAATCTTTTTTATAATAGGTACTCTGTTCTGAATCCTT
Source organism: Ferruginibacter sp. (assembly GCA_046596765.1). Lineage (GTDB taxonomy): Bacteria > Bacteroidota > Bacteroidia > Chitinophagales > Chitinophagaceae > Ferruginibacter. The sequence continues at coordinate 13,604 of JBKJLT010000492.1, forward strand.
TAGAAAAATTTGGCACGATTTTGCTTTATAATATAAAAAAAACGATCATGATAAAGTATTCGTATTACGTATCACCTGATAAACAGAGTTCGCTGTTTCAGCAACATAACCTGCAGGGTCGTGTACATGCACGTGACTATGGTTTTTATATGAGAAAGCTTGCATTTATGGAGCAGCAAAAGCAGACTACACCTGAAAAAAAAGAAGATAATCGTTATACTAACAATGGCTGATCTTCTTTTTGAATGCTAAACATAAACGCCATAATCTCAAAATTAAGATGGGGCGAATACTTCCTCTACTGCCAAAAAAAAATCAACAGAGCAAAAAACGGCGCAACCTGGGAAGCTTTTCCACAGCTCGCAGCCGCCAAAAAAAATGGGCAGGTAATAAAATATTTTAAACAACAACATTAAACTCATAAAAAAAGATTGACCAGTTACCCGGTCAATCTTTTTTCACGCCTGCCTGTTTTCAAATTTGTGGCTTGTTAACAGGCTCCCGATACGCACATATATATGGAGAGTAGTGTGCTTATTTGCGCCAAAGCGGTTTTTTACCACTTGGTTTTAATGATCCTTTACGTACCGAGGAGAGATGCATATTACTGTGCGGATCGCCCTTGGTTGTTGCTTTGTTGAAAACATTTCTATCGAATATGGTAACCGGGTCTTCAGTTTTTACCGGTGTTGTATTAAAGCTATCGCCGGGCACCATCATTTGTGGCTGGCCGGTTTCATTAATATTGGCTGCTTTTTCAATCAGCTCTTCTGATAGTTCAGTTGCTGGTGGTAATGATGCGGCTTCACGTATGGCTGTTGGCCTGTTTATTTTTGCAGGTGCTGCTTTCTTTTTTGCAACAACTTTGGCCGGCACTACTTTTATTGCGGCGGTTTTCTTTGCAACAACTTTTTTTACAGGCGGTTTCTTTATGGCTGGTTTTTTTGGAGAAACCTTTTTAGGAGCTACTTTTTTTGCAGGCGTTTTTTTTGCTGCAACTTTCTTAGGTGCTGCTTTCTTTATTGCCGGTTTTTTTGTAACCGTTTTTTTATGGGCCGATTTTTTTACAGTTGATTTTTTGGGTGTTGCTTTTTTTACCGATACTTTTTTGGCAACCACTTTTTTAGGGGTCGCCTTTTTTGCTGATTTAGATTTTTTTGCCATGATCTGTTTTTTAGAGATGCTTAGTGAAGGTTGTTATTGGTAAGGTCAACGTATCCAAAATTGTGCCAGTACAAAAAACCCACTTCATTTCGAAGTGGGCAGTAGGCTTTTCATTAATTATCTTTTACCAGGCGTATTTATTTTCTGCTATCAGCTTATCTGCAATTCTTCTTCTTGCATCTTTACTATTAAACGGTTCCGTTTTTGTAAAACGCTTTAAGCCCAGTAACATCATACGTTGTTCATCGCCCCCGGCAAATGCATTAATGGCTTCTTTGCCGGCTTTGTTTACTTTATCTATTGCATCATTTAAATAACAACGCATCATATCAATTTGATTTTGCGATGCTGCTTCGCCCTGCTTATCCACCATTTTAATAATACGCAGTAAAGTACTCTCTGCCTCAAAA
>JBKJLT010000117.1:0-6383 GCA_046596765.1 Ferruginibacter sp.
ATAATTTCATTAATCCGCTCAGTGGCTTGGTAAACCTTTCTATTGACGGCGTTAAGTTTTTTAAAAAAACCGATAGGGTAACAAAAACAGGGTTGCTTTATCATCTTGGCGAAAAAATTTTAACTGGCTACAAAGCAGGGCCAATAACCGATCCACAAACGGGCAACCCTGTAAATTTTTTAAATAGTTTTGGCACAGTAGGTTTGTATTTTCAAACAGGTGCCTGGGAGCGAAGTAACAATAAAAATGTGGGCGTGTTTTGGTTATCGTATCGCTACATTGCCTGCTACACAAATCCAAAACAGATAAAAGAATTTTTACCAAACATTACTACAAATGGAATTTATCATGGCTACTGTGTAGGCGGCGGCATTGAAATAAATAACGTGGTAAACATTAAAATCCTCTACTACAAATACAGCAAAGCACCTGAAATAGATTATAACCAGCCAATTTATCAGTTTACATTTAATTATTCGTTAAAGAACTAAACACTGCTTTCAAATATTTATCTTCGGTAAATTATTAAAGAAGTATGTCTAAATTTCTTTTTGTTGGCCTGGGAAATATTGGTGCCGAGTATGCAAATACCAGGCACAATATTGGTTTTGATATCATGAATGCTTTTGTATTAAAACATGGCGGCAGTTTTAAAGTTGACAGGCTTGCATACTTAGCCGAAGTAAAATTTAAAGGCAGGCAGATTGTTTGCATTTGCCCAACCACTTTTATGAACCTGAGTGGTAAGGCATTTAAATATTGGCTGGATAAAACCAAAGTGCCACTGGAAAATACCCTTACCGTGTTGGATGATTTATCGCTGCCACTTGATAAATTCCGGCTGCGGCCCGGTGGCTCCGCCGGAGGGCATAATGGCTTAAAAAGTATTCAGGAAGTAATAGGTACCAACAATTACCCCAAATTACGTTTTGGAATTGGCAACAATTATCCCAAAGGAATGCAGGCAGATTTTGTATTGGGCAAATGGCTTAAAATTGAAGAACCAACGGTACTGCTTAAGGTAGAGAAAAGCCTTGAACTGATGGAAAGCTTTGTGGTAGCAGGTATTGAACAAACCATGACGGACTTTAATAACCTTACTATAACACGGTAAACATTTAATTTTATCTGATAGCTTAACATATAGTTGGTGCTTTTTAGCCATTTAACTATATTCGTGCCATAACCTCAATACCTAAAAAGACGATTAATGAAGATTATTTGTGTAGGTCGTAATTATACGGATCATGTTAAGGAACTTGGTAACAAAATACCGGACGAGCCGGTAATTTTTATGAAACCCAAGAGTGCTTTATTGCAGGCACACACACCATTTTATTATCCCGAATTTACCAATGAGTTGCATTACGAGTGCGAAATTGTTTTACGGGTAAGTAAAAACGGTAAATATATCCAGGAAAAACATGCCGGTAATTATTACGATGCCGTTACTGTTGGTATTGATTTTACTGCAAGAGACCTGCAGGATGAATTAAAAAAGAAAGGCCTGCCCTGGGAAAAAGCAAAAGCATTTGATAACTCGGCCGTTGTCGGCAAATTCATCCCACTCACTCCGGATTTTAACAGGAAGAGTATTAATTTTTCATTATTAAAAAATGAAGAAAAAGTGCAGGAGGCAAATTCTTCTCAAATGATTTTTAGTATTGATAAAATCATCGAAAATATCTCCAATTATTTTTCACTAAATATCGGCGATCTTATTTTTACCGGAACACCGGCTGGTGTGGGTGAATGTGTAACCGGCGATGTGCTGGAAGGGTTTATTGAAAAACAAAGCCTGTTTAGTGTTGAAGTAAAATAGAGAAATCAATATTATTATTTCTGTGCTCCGCTGTATTTCCTGTATCTGTTCATTACCTCAACAGATTTTGCACACAGCAATCCACAAACAGTATTTTTTGCCTAAATTTACGTAATAACAAAACAGTCAGGCAATGGAAATATTTGGTACAGATAAGCATAAAATTATTCATGGCGATGCTTTGGAAGTATTGGGGACAGAGGTTCCAGACAATTCTGTTGACCTGATTTTTGCTGACCCACCCTATAATATTGGTAAAAACTTCAACGGACACATAGAAAAATGGAAGACTGAAGAAGCATATTTAGACTGGTGTTATAAGTGGCTTGACCTGTGCATTCAAAAACTAAAGCCTAATGGTAGTTTTTATGTAATGACTGCGACACAGTACATGCCCTATTTTGATATTTACCTTCGCAAAAAATTAGACGTTTTATCAAGGATAGTTTGGTCTTACGACAGTTCAGGTGTGCAGGCAAAAAAATATTATGGTTCAATGTACGAGCCAATTCTTTTTTGTGTTAAAGACAAGGATAACTATACTTTTAATGCAAATGATATTTTGGTAGAAGCTAAAACGGGTGCTAAAAGAAAATTAATTGATTATCGCAAAGCTGTTCCAACAGTTTACAATAGTGAAAAAATACCTGGAAATGTTTGGGACTTTGCAAGAGTCCGGTATCGAATGGATGAATATGAAAATCATCCAACTCAAAAACCGATTGGCTTACTTGAACGAATTATAAAAGCAAGTTCAAATATTGGCGATGTAGTTATGGATCCTTTCTCAGGAACATTCACAACTTGTTTCGTTGCCAAAGAACTTGAAAGAAACTGCATAGGAATAGAATTGCAGGACGAATATGTAAAAATTGGGTTGAGAAGGTTGCAATTAGCTTCAGCATACAAAGGTGAAAAACTTCAAAAGGAAATTCGCACTTTTGAGAGTGATAAAATTGCAACGATTAATAATCTAAAACTATTTGAAGAACCTGATGCAACATACATTCACAGCAAACATTAAATCGGTATTGCAAAAGCATTTCGGAAAGAATGCTGATGAGGTATTTGAGAAAAGCGAGTTAATTCAATACATAAATTTAAAGACCCGTTCTGCAAATAAAGGTTCTAAAGCCCGTTCAAGTTTCGCAAATCTCTATGCTATATATGTAATTGTAGAAGATTATGTGGCAAAAGGTTTTGACAAAGCTGGTAAATACGCAAAATATGGCGGTGCTGTATTCAGCCATCTATTTAAAAGACAGAGAGAACTTCCATTCGGCGGAAGTCTTCAAAATCATGCTTTCAACAACAGAATGAATTCTGAATTTCAAAAATACTTTCCCAATACTGAATTCATTCCTATACTTAGAAACCTTGAAACAAATCGTTATTGGATAAATGAAAATCTTTTGAAAGTTAAGGTTGGCAAAATAAGTTATAACCTTGCTTCGGTAATAATTGAAATAATTGATGAGTATGCAAAAACCAAGCAGGATTCGTTTCAACGTTTTATAAAAGCCTGTGAAAATCTTCAAAAGATCGAAATTTCAAAACCCAAAAAAGTAATTGAATTTATAAGCAGCTTGCTTGCACCTAATGTTGATGCAAGATTATTTGAGATTGTTAGTTATTCTATTTTAAAATTTTACTACCACGACCAAACAATTATTTGGGGTTTTGAAATGGACAGCCTGAATAAAGAAAATTTAAAACTATATAAAATGGGTAGAACGAATGCTAATGATGGCGGCATTGACTTCGTAATGCGACCATTGGGAAGATTCTTTCAGGTTACTGAAACACTTGATTTTAAAAAGTATTTTCTTGACATTGATAAAATCCAGAAATACCCGATAACATTTGTAATCAAGTCAGACGAAAAGATTGAAACGCTTTTAGCCAAAATTAAAGCAAATGCAAATAAGACATATTTAGTAAATGCAATTGTTGATAAATATATGGCTTGCATCGAGGAAGTAGTTACTATACCTACACTTCATAAAAGGTTTAAAGATGCAATCAAGACTGGTTATCTAAACAATATACTTGATGAGATTATTAGCCAAAGCAAAGTTGAGTTCAATTATGCTGAAACAAATGAAATAGACGACGAATATTAAAAAGGCGTGAAATAATAGTAATAATTAATTTTACTTATTCAGATACTTTAAATGATTGACACTGATATTTTATTAAAAGCCTACAAATTAATGTGTACGGCTAAAGCCATGGCCGATACATATGAAGATAACCGGGCCATCTGCAAATATGTACACTCTACAAGCCGCGGCCATGAAGCCATTCAACTGGCAACCGCTTTTCAGTTACTGCCCTGCGATTTTGTAAGCCCTTATTACCGGGATGAGAGTTTGTTGCTGGGACTCGGATTTTCGCCCTATGAATTAATGTTGCAGTTGCTTGCCAAAGGCAATGATATTTTTACGGGTGGAAGAGAATATTATGCCCATCCTAATTATAAGGGCGATGATAAGCCCGGTATTATTCATCAAAGTAGTGCAACCGGTATGCAGGCCATTCCTACAACTGGTATAGCGCAGGGCATTAAGTTTCTGGAAAAAATAAACTCTCCATTATTAAAAAAAGGCAACAATTCAAATGATCCAATTGCTCCCGCCAACGGACGGGACCAATTGCCAATTGTGATTTGCTCTCTGGGCGATGCATCTGTTACAGAGGGAGAAGTGAGTGAAGCTTTTCAGTTTGCAGCATTACATCAGTTGCCCATTATTTTTTTGGTGCAGGATAATGGCTGGGGTATCAGTGTAACATCTGAAGAAGCCCGTACAACCAACGCCAATGAAATGGTAAAGGGTTTTAAAGGCATAAAACGCATCAGCATAGATGGCAGTGATTTTTTACAGAGTTACAATGTGATGAAAAATGTGGTTGATGAAGTGCGACATGAAAGGCATCCTTTTTTGGTACATGCAAAAGTTCCTTTGCTGGGCCACCATACAAGCGGTGTACGTAAAGAGTTTTACAGAACAGAAGAAGACCTTGCAAAACATTATGCAGATGATCCGGGCCCCAAACTCCGAAATAAATTACTGGAGATTGGCATTACAGAAGAAGCATTAATAAATATTGAAAAAGAAACGGCTGAAGCTGTGGCTCATCATTTTCAGGGAGCAGTAGCCGCACCTGAGCCAGACCCATCAACCGTAAGCGATTTTATTTTTGCACCAACACCTGTTACCAAAGAGCTTGGCGAAAGATCGCCTGCAGATAAGGAAAAAATATTAATGGTTGATGCCGGGCTTTTTGCTATACGGGAAATTATGGAAGATTATCCTGAATCGCTCTTATACGGGCAGGATGTAGGACGCAGGCTGGGCGGTGTATTTAGAGAAGCCGCTACATTGGCTGAGCAATTTGGCGATCATCGTGTTTTTAATACTGCCATACAGGAAGCATACATTATCGGATCTACAGTGGGTATGTGTGCGGTTGGTGCAAAACCCATTGTTGAAGTACAATTTGCCGATTATATTTACCCTGGGTTGAACCAACTTGTAACAGAAATTTCTAAAAGCTGTTATTTAAGTTGTGGCAAATTTCCCATTCAAACTTTAATACGGGTGCCTGTTGGTGCTTATGGTGGTGGTGGCCCTTATCACAGCGGCTGTGTAGAAAGTACCTTGCTAACCATCAAGGGAATTAAAATAGTTTATCCCAGCAATGCTGCAGATATGAAAGGGCTTTTAAAAGCCGCATTCCTCGATCCCAACCCGGTGGTAATGCTGGAGCATAAAGGTTTATACTGGAGTAAAGTGCCGGGAACCGAAGAAGCAAAAACCACCGAACCTTCTCGTGATTATATTATCCCGTTGGGAAAAGGAAATATTGTTTTACAGGCAGATGAAGACTATATAAATAGCGGCGAAAGCTGTTGCATCATCACCTATGGTATGGGTGTGTATTGGGCAAAGGCTGCGGCTAAAAACTTTACCGGACGGGTTGAGATAATTGATCTTCGTAGTTTATTTCCGTTGGATGAAGAGCTTGTTTTTAATACCGTTAAGAAACATGGAAAATGTTTGGTACTTACCGAAGAGCAACAGAATAATTCTTTTGCCGAGGCTTTGGCAGGCCGTATTTCCAAAACATGTTTCAGATTTTTAGATTCACCCGTAGAAGTTTTGGGAGCCCTTAATTTACCGGCAGTGCCCATGAATATTATTTTGGAAAAGGCAATGTTACCCAATGCAAATAAGGTTTCTGAAAGAATTGGTCAACTTCTGGCAAGTTAGCGGCAAAATTTTTAGTAAAATCGCATATATTTGCACCCCGTTAAGAAAATTAGGGCAGCGAAGGACTGGAAAATATGTCGGAGTATCCGCCTCGGTGGACGGCAGTTAAGGTCTGGTTGGTTTTTGAAATGAGAATATTATGTCGGGGTAGCTCAGCTGGTTAGAGCATCGGATTCATAACCCGAAGGTCGGCAGTTCAAGTCTGCTCCCCGATACAGGACCGGAGTTTTCAATAAAATCTTGAAGATTCCGGTTTTTATTTTTCTCGTAAGTTGTTGATATTGATG
>JBKJLT010000254.1:0-7507 GCA_046596765.1 Ferruginibacter sp.
TATAAGCTAAAATATTTTTTGTTTTACTTAAGCCATTCTACCTGAACTTTTGTTGGGGGGAATGGCTTTTTTATGCTCAAAATTGATTAACACAACTTTTTCACACCTGTGTATAACTGATAATGCCCGGTTTATATTTCGCTAATTTTGAACAAACTATAAACTGATGTTTACACTATTCATAAAACGCTCTGCAGTAATTACAAACATTTTTTTACTGGTTGCTTTTATGCCACAGGCACAAAACAACTTTATTCAAAAATACGAAAGATCAAATGTGTATGCAGGTATTGAGGTAGGTTCAAAAGGGGTGAAGATGAGCATGGTTGAAGTGGATAAAAAGGCTGGTGAAGATGGCGAATTTAAAATACTGAACGATACGTCTATCAATACTGATTTTATTTCTTTTACACAGCCAACCTACCAGGCAACATTGGCCGCACTTAATAAACTTTATGAAGTTGCGGTTAAGCAAAATAAAATACCGGTTGCCAATGTGTTTACTGCTATAAGCAGCGGTGTAAATATACAGGCACAAAAAGAAGATAAGAAAAGCTGGATAGATCAGTTGGTAAATGCTTTTAAATTAAGCAACAACGAACCTGACAGAAAAGTAGCTGTTATTGATGTACTCGAAGAGGCCCGCCTTTCGCATCTAGGCATTGTTCCGGAAACAAGAAGGTACAATACATTTTTAATAGATATTGGAAGCGGCAATACCAAGGGTGGATATTTTCCTTATGGAAATACTAACAACTTCAGGCTTTTTCAACTTACCTGGGGAACAAAAAGTACTTTCAATGCTGCCGACAAAATGCTGGGTGACGATAAAGGCCTGGAAAATTATGGCAGCCAGTTAAGCCGCGTACTTGCGGGAGCAGAAAATAATGAAATTGTGTATGCGGTAAATGCAAGCGGTGCATTTCCCAAGAGCGATAATATTGCATTTAGTGGTGGTATAGCATGGGCAGTTGCTACTTTAATTTCGCCTGAATTAAATGATAATGCTGTTGTGGGAGTTACTTATGATGATGTGCTGCAATTCAGTGAAAAGCTTTTTAAAAATCCTTCTTTATTTTCTGACTATTTTATTGTAAAGACTTTGCCTGAAAATAGTTCTGTTGATGCGGACAAATTAGGAAGGGATGTAAAACAGGTGAACAAAGTTTTTGATCAACGGGCATTACTGGCCGGTACCGGCTTGTTGTTAAGAATTATGCGGCAGTTTGATGGAGTAGTGGAAAGAAAAAAATTCTACCTTGTAAAAAACGGTGCTGTAGGCTGGATATCGGCCTATGTAAATCAACACGTATCAAAATAAAAGATTAAACAAACCCTGTTTTATTACACATGAGAGATACTAAATCTTTACTGTTGTTATTAGTATCACTGTTACTGGTTCTGGTATCTTTTGTGTTGATATTAACCTGGGGCTACAATCTATATTCTAAAAGTGGAGTTGTTAAAACTGTTGTAACTCAGTCGGGTACCGATTCTGCGGCAATTGCCAATAAAGTAGGCGACTCACTGCAAAAACTATATTCCGCAACTTTACTTGACCTGGATACCCAACTCGATTCAACACTCACCAATTCGGATTCTTTAAGAAATCAATTAGATGTTAAACTGGCTGAATTTTACAGGCTGAGAAATGAAATTGCTGAGATGTTAAAAACCAGGAACACTAAAAACAATTTCACAGTTGCCAGGCAAAAGATTGGTGAACTGCAAACTAAAGTTGATGATTTGAAAGAAAAAAATCAGGTGGTTGACAAAGAGAATAAAAAACTTTACGGCATATTGAATGATATAGGTAAAACCGAAAAGGCTGTTGATAAGAATACGCAAACCGCCAACATTGTAAAAACCAACACTGCTGAAAGGGCTAACCCGGTTTTTTCCGCATTCACAGTTTCCGATCTGCGGCTATCTGGCGTAAACAATACCGGCGAAAAGGAAACTGAAACAAATGTTGCAGAAAAAACAGATAAATTAACCGGTACTTTCACAGTTATGAATTTTAACAGCCAGCTTACCAATGCCGAAATGATGGTGATCGTTATCAGGCCGGATGGTAAGATTATAAAAAGTTCTGGTTGGGATTCTGGTACTTTCAACACACCTGATGGTAAAAAAATTTACTCGTATAAGTTTAACTTTATTTATGCAAGAGGAGAAGTAAAACAACTGGCTTTTACTTTAAGAGGCAATGCTTTAATCAAGGGTAATTATACTATGGAAGTTTATCATAATGGCCTGATGATTGGCAAAACTATAAAGGCTCTTTCGTGATATTTTTTGCATGAGATTCATTTACAAAGATTAATCTGTTTTTTGTATAGAAAAAATACTACATAAAAATCAATAAGTCCGCTACAAAATCCTGGTAATTGGAGCTGCATCTTTGCAGTGTTAATTAAGAAATGCCCGTTTAAAATCCAATCCCTGTTGATTTCCAATCCATTTAAGCATGAGCGTCTCTATGAAAAACCTTCAGTAATGAAGGTTTTTTTATTTCAATTATTCCCGATGAAGAATACCTGCGTAAAATCTGCCTAATTTAGCTGCATGAAAGCAGCTTCTATTCCTGAACTGAAACTTGAATTGTCCAATATTCCTGCAGAGCAACTGGCAGACCTTTGCATACGTTTGGCAAAATTTAAAAAAGAAAATAAAGAACTGCTGACTTATCTTTTATTTGAAGCCTTTGATGAGCAGGCATATATTGAAAATATTAAAGCAGATATACTGCAGCAATTTGAGGAGATCAATACGTCCAGCATTTATTTTGTAAAGAAAAGCTTACGAAAAATCATCCGCACACTTAATAAATACATCCGCTATACCGGCTTATCCGAAACCGAAGCCAAACTGTTATTATTTTTTTGTGTTACACTCAAAAATTCGGGAATACCCATTGAAAGAAATCCGGTTATTAAGAATATGTATCTGAATCAGCTAAAAAAAATTTCAAAGGCTATTGCTACCATGCACGAAGATCTGCAATATGAATATGCAAGAGAGCTGGAGCAATTAACTTAAGGGTATTGCGGGAAATAAATCGTACATTGAAATAAAAAAATGCCACAATCAAAAAAAAGAAAACCACAGCACGATCATCATCATCCGGCTAATACAGAAAAAGCGAAGAAGCATAACAGTGCAGTACTTGTTGCCGTGATATTCTTTTGTTTATTGGGCATAGGTATAGCTTACTTCGCAGCAGGCACCAGTCTTGTATGGTTGTTAACCGGTGCAGCAGGCGGAGCCATTGCCGGCTATTTTTTCGGGCACCAGATTGATAAGACTTTATCAAAAAAATAGCCTTTCTCATTAAGTTTGTTTTTACAGCATGCCGGTACTTATTAACATTAGGGCTGCAACTTGTGCATTTCAAAAACGAAGCTTGCATTTTGATGAACTAAGTATTATTTTGGCAGAACTTTTATTAAATCACCAAAAACTAAACTTATGGACATCAAAAAATTATTAATGGGCGGCATCGCTGGCGGCGTAGCTTTCTTCTTGCTGGGTTGGTTAATTTACGGTATGTTACTGATGAATTTTATGAACACCCATCCAGGAGTTGCCGGAAATATTGGCAGGCCTGAGCCGGACTTCATGTATCTCATTATTGGAAACCTGGCCATGGGATTTCTATTTGCTTACATTTTTATAAAAGCAAATGTAAATACCCTGGCTAACGGCATGGTAACAGGAGGTATTCTGGGGTTATTGATGGGTGTGGGTGTTAATTGTGTAACATATGCCACTACTACCGCTACAAGTAAGATGGCTATGGCAGCTGATGTAGGAGGCTTTGTAGTTATGACCGCTATTGGAGGTGCTATCATAGGCATGGTAATGGGCATGGGCAATAAGAATCCCTCATGAGATGTAAGGCTTCATCACAGGTAGCGCATATCCGTGTAACAGTATATCCTGCGATGAAGTTTTTCCAGCTTTAACAGTCCAATCAAAAATTAATTAGTTACTCTTATTATATTGGCATAGCTTTGCTCTGTACATTAACGCTGTGAGCACACAGTTCAGATAGATTCAATTTTTACAAAGTTTTCTCCCCGTAACAGTTTTCTCGTCTTTTAAGTTTGCTTCCTTACATTATTGCACAGGTATTTTATTTATTTTATTTTAATTTTAAGTTTTATGAACATTTATGTTTCAAATTTGAGCTTTAACACCAGCGATGCTGAGTTAAACGAACTTTTTTCAACTTTTGGCCAGGTTTCTTCTGCTAAAGTAATTACTGACAGAGAGACCGGAAGGTCACGTGGATTTGGTTTTGTTGAAATGCCTTCTGAAGATGAAGGAAAAGACGCTATGTTGGGTCTTAACAACAAAGAAGTAGAAGGACGTGCAATGTCTGTTTCAGTTGCAAAAGAAAGAGAAGAAAGAAGTAGTAACGGCGGCGGTGGAAACCGTGGCGGTTATGGTAACAACCGCAACAGCGGTGGTGGTGGAAGATGGTAATTTTTAATTAACATATTTTCAATAAAGAGTCCGTTACCGGACTCTTTTTTTTATGCCCATTCAATATTATTATCTTTATCCTACTTAAATAAAAATGTGATGTTAAAAAACAAGCTTTGCTTTACCATAACGGGCCTTTTATGTTGTTTTTCTTTATTTGCGCAAAAAGATGCACCCTTTTCTGATGAAATGAAAAAAGAAATGAGCAACAAGGTTAAAGAGGCCGCACAACACGCCTGGAAAGGATACAAGGATTATGCCTGGGGGGCCGATGACCTTAAACCACTTACAAAAACTTCAAAGACATGGTATAAAACATCAATGCTGATGACACCCGTGGATGCATTTGATACTTTTACTTTGTTGGGTTTAACAACCGAAGCCAAAGAAGCCAAAGAACTCATTTTAACCAAACTTAATTTTAATATTGATAATGACGTGCAGGTTTTTGAAATTACCATTCGCTTACTTGCAGGTTTAATAACTGCCTACGAAATGGATGGGAATAAAAAATTTCTTGTATTGGCAAAAGATCTTGGAGACCGTTTAATGCCCGCCTTTAATTCAAAAACCGGGATGCCATACCGCTATGTACATCTGCAAACAGGGAAAATAAGAGATGGCATTAATAACCCGGCAGAGATAGGAACATTGATGATGGAGTTTGGTAAGCTTTCAAAAATTACCGGCAACAAAAAATATTATAATGTTGCAAAAAAGGGAATGATGTACGTGTATAATCACAGAAGTACTTTAGACCTGGTAGGAGAACAGATAGATGTGGAAACCGGTAAGTGGGTAAATGCAAGAAGCCATATTGGTGCTTATATAGATTCTTATTATGAGTATTTATATAAAAGCTGGTTGCTTTTTGGTGATAAAGATTTTAAAACCGCGTATGATGTACATAATGCTGCCATTAAAAAGCACCTCATCAGTAAAACCAATAATGGCTGGTTTATGCACCAGCTTGATATGAACACCGGCAAAATTATAAGTACAACCTACGGCGCATTGGAAGCTTTTTATGCAGGTCTGTGTGCATTTTCAGGCGATGTGGAAACAGGCCGCCAGATACAGGAAGCTAATTATTATATGTGGACACGCTTTAACATTGAACCCGAAGAATTTGATTTTAAAGCCGATACCATTATCAGCGCTTATTATATTTTGCGTCCTGAAAACCTGGAGAGTTGCTTTTACTTATACCGGTTAACAGACCAATTAAAATATTTATGGCAGGGAAAAGTAATGGTGCAGAGTATATTAGATCATTGTAGAAATGATGTAGGATTTGCATCATTAAAAAATGTACAGACTTACGAAAAGACAAACTCCCTGGAAAGTTTTTTCTTTGGAGAAACATTAAAATATGCCTACCTGATTTTTGCGCCAAAATCAACCTTAGATTTTAAGAAGGTTGTATTAACTACAGAGGCGCATCCTTTTAAAATAGAAAAGAAAAAATAACAGGTTTACATTTGCATTTCAAATATTAATAAATAAATGGCATCTAAAAAAAATGCAGCAGTTGGTTTTATTTTCATTACACTCCTGATTGATGTCATTGGATTTGGTATCATTATCCCGGTAATGCCAAAGCTTATTTCAGAGTTAAAAGGAGTAGATATCAGCACAGCATCAAAATATGGTAGCCTCCTGATGTTTTCTTATGCAGTAGTACAGTTTTTCTTTGCACCCATCATAGGCAACCTAAGCGATAAATATGGCCGCAGGCCGGTATTGTTATTTTCTCTTTTGGGTTTTGGTATCGATTATTTATTTCTTGCACTGGCACCCACTTACGGCTGGTTGTTTATGGGGCGTATTATTGCAGGCATAACCGGTGCCAGCATGACGACCGGTGCTGCATATATTGGAGATATAAGCACGGCAGAAAACAGGGCAAAAAATTTTGGAATGATCGGGGCTGCATTTGGCCTTGGTTTTATCATAGGCCCCATGATAGGCGGGTTGCTGGGAGGTTTTGGCCCACGCATTCCTTTTTATGCAGCGGCTATACTTGCATTGCTCAACTGCTTGTATGGATACTTTGTGTTGCCCGAATCTTTAAGTAAAGAAAACCGAAGAGACTTTGAATGGAAGCGTGCAAACCCGGTTGGCTCACTGTTACATTTAAAAAAATATCCTGCCATTGTTGGCCTGGCATTTTCTATTTTTTTGGTGTATGTTGCTGCACATGCTGTAATGAGTAACTGGAGTTATTTTACAATGTACCGTTTTAACTGGAATGAAAGAATGGTAGGTATTTCGCTAGCGGCTGTTGGTGTGCTGGTGGCGTTGGTGCAAGGCGGTTTAACACGTTACATTAATCCACGTTTTGGAAACGAACGCTCATTATATAGCGGTCTCGTTATGTATGCGATAGGCATGTTATTATTTGGCCTGGCAACACAAAGCTGGATGATGTTTGCATTTTTAATTCCTTATTGTTTGGGTGGCATTGCACAGCCAGCCATACAATCGGTTATGGCGGGGCATGTACCAGCAAATGTACAGGGCGAACTACAGGGTACCATTACCAGCCTCATGAGCCTTGCAGCAATCATTGGCCCGCTGCTTATGAACAACCTGTTCTATTATTTTACACATAGCGAAGCACCGGTTCATTTGCCGGGAGCTCCATTTCTCCTGGGTGCTGTTTTAATGGCTGTCAGTGCTGTCATTGCATATAGAACATTACATACAAAAAAAAGCAAGGCATAACATGATCAGCAGCATACATGACTTTAAAAATGTCTTCTTCATTGGTGTTGCCGGTGTAGGTATGAGTGCCATTGCACAATATCTTGCAGGCATTGAAAAAAATGTAAGCGGCAGCGACCGTTATTTTAAAGAAGGTGAATTTAATGATACTAAAGAAAAATTAGAAGCGGAAGGCATACAATGTTTTTTACAAAACGGAGAAGGTATAACAAATGAAACCGACCTGGTAGTTGTTTCAACAGCTATAGAAGATACCGTTTTTGAGGTACAGAAAACAAAGCAACTCAAT
>JBKJLT010000363.1:0-3954 GCA_046596765.1 Ferruginibacter sp.
ACTTTCATTGGTAATTCCTTTAGGCAGCTAATCCTGTAAGCTGTTACATATTTCTTCTGTACTGCCCACCTACTGCATATAATGCATTGGTGATCTGTCCAAGCGAACAATACTTTACAGTTTCCATCAGTTCTGCAAACAGGTTCTCGTTATTAACGGCAGCCTGTTGCAGTTTCTTAAGCATGGCCGCACTTTTAGCTTCATGCCTTTTATGAAATGCCTGCAGTGTGTTTATCTGAAATTCTTTTTCTTCGGTAGTAGAACGTATCACTTCGGTTGGTAAAATAGTGGGGCTTCCTTTTTTATTTAAGAATGTATTTACCCCAACAATAGGATATTCGCCGGTATGTTTTAATGTTTCGTAGTATAAACTTTCTTCCTGAATTTTATTGCGCTGGTACATTCGCTCCATGGCACCCAGCACGCCGCCTCTTTCTGTCAATCGCTGAAATTCAGTCATCACGGCTTCTTCCACAATATCGGTAAGCTCTTCAATTAAAAATGCGCCCTGGTTGGGGTTTTCATTTTTTGCAGTACCAAGTTCCCTGTTAATAATAAGCTGAATAGCCATTGCCCTGCGTACACTTTCTTCTGTTGGTGTGGTGATGGCCTCATCATAAGCATTGGTGTGTAAAGAATTGCAGTTATCATAAATGGCATACAGTGCCTGTAGTGTTGTTCGGATATCATTAAAATCAATTTCCTGTGCATGTAAACTGCGGCCGGAAGTTTGAATATGGTATTTTAGTTTTTGAGAACGGCTGTTGGCCTTATATTTATTTTTCATCGCCTTGGCCCAAATCCTTCTGGCTACCCGTCCAATCACACTGTACTCCGGATCCATTCCATTACTGAAAAAGAAAGAAAGGTTTGGCGCAAAATCATCAATATTCATTCCTCTACTTAAATAATACTCTACATAAGTAAATCCGTTTGATAAAGTAAAAGCCAATTGTGTAATAGGATTTGCACCTGCTTCGGCAATATGATAACCACTGATACTTACACTGTAAAAATTCTGTACCGCATTTTTAATAAAATATTCCTGCACATCGCCCATCAGCTTTAATGCAAACTCGGTAGAAAAGATGCAGGTATTTTGCGCCTGGTCTTCTTTTAAAATATCGGCCTGAACAGTACCGCGAACTGTAGCAAGAGCTTTTGCTTTTATTTTTTCATACACATCTGCAGGCAACACATCAGAGCCGCTTAAACCTAATAATCGTAAACCAAGCCCATCATTACCTTGCGGTAATACGCCCTCAAAATTTCCTTTAGACAAAATGATTTCTTTGCCATCTACACCAATATATTTTGGAAGGGTTTCAACATTATATAATGCTTCAATTTTTTTATTTACTTCTTCTTTTAAATTATTTTCAAGTATATATTTTTCACACTGCTGATCAATGGCAGCATTCATAAAAAATGCCAGCAACATGGGTGCCGGGCCGTTGATCGTCATACTTACGGATGTCTTGGCATCGCACAAATCAAAACCACTATACAGCTTTTTTGCATCATCAACCGATGCAATGCTTACACCACTGTTACCAACTTTGCCATAAATATCGGGGCGGTAATCCGGGTCTTCGCCATACAAAGTAACGCTGTCAAATGCCGTACTCAGTCGCTTTGCAGGCTGGCCTACACTTACATAATGAAAACGTCTGTTGGTTCTTTCGGGGCCACCTTCGCCGGCAAACATACGTGTAGGATCTTCACCTTCACGCTTTAGCGGAAACACCCCTGCGGTAAATGGAAATTCGCCCGGCACATTTTCCTGCAACTGCCATTTTAAAATATCGCCCCAATCTTTATATTTTGGTAAGATGACTTTTGAAAGCACCGTGCCCGACAAACTTTTATAAGTAAGCGGTTGCTTAATTATTTTATCCCGCACTTTAAATTCGTAAAATTCTTTTTTGTAACGTTCAACAACTTCGGGCCAGTTTTCAACCAATTTTTTACAGGTTGGATGTAAAGCCGTTTCTAAATCTCCCCCAATACTTAAAACTTTAAACTCTTCTTCTTCACCGAGTTTATCTTTTATTAAAGCAAGTGTTCCTTTTAATTGATAAAGTTGCGTAGCAATTTTAGATTGTTCTTCAACCCATGTGTCGTAAGCCGAAATAGTTTCAGCAATCTCAGCCAGGTATCTTACTCTTTTTGGTGGAATTATAGTTGACTGGCTGAATGTATCTTTTGTGTGTGCATGATGGGCGATATCGCCACTGAATTTTACTCCACATTTTTCTGCCACTTTTTCCATCAGCCTTTCAAATAATTCATTTACGCCGGCATCGTTAAACTGGGCGGCAATGGTGCCGATGATGGGTAATTCTTCGTCTTTTGCACTCCACAAAGTATGGTTGCGTTTGTATTGTTTGCGAACATCATGCAACGCATCCAATGCACCAGCCTTATCAAATTTGTTTACACAAACCACATCGGCATAATCAAGCATATTTATTTTTTCCAGTTGCGATGCAGCACCGTACTCGGGTGTCATCACATACATGCTCACATCCACATAATCCAGTATCGAAGCATCGCTTTGGCCAACACCTGCACTTTCTAAAATAATAAAATCGTAGTTGGCTGCTTTGCATATGTCAATGGCTTCCTGTACATATTCGCTTAAGGCTTTATCACTTTCTCTTGTTGCCAGGCTACGCATATAAGCACGTGGAGAAGAAATGGAATTCATTCTTATTCTATCTCCCAATAAAGCACCGCCGGTTTTTTTCTTGGATGGGTCAACAGAAATTACGGCGATGGTTTTATCAAGATAACCGTTCAGAAATCTTCTTACTATTTCATCCGTTACTGAAGATTTACCTGCCCCTCCTGTTCCTGTTATTCCTAAAACAGGAATGGTCTTATCGGTTGACTGTTGTTCGCCCACAGGGCCCTGCGGGTTGTCGGTTGTCTGAACACCATTCTCAACATTCGTTATTTGTCTTGCAATTTTTCTTACGTCATTTACTTCACCTAAAGTCATGGCAGTTTTATAATTGCCACTGCCATTTAGCGCAAAGTCGCAGGAAAGAATAACATCCTCAATCATTCCTTCAAGCCCCATGTGCCTTCCATCATCCGGGCTGTAAATTCTTGTTATTCCGTAATCATGTAATTCTTTTATTTCTGAAGGAAGAATTGTTCCGCCGCCACCACCAAATATTTTTATGTGGCCGCAACCATTTTCATTAAGCAGGTCTTTCATGTATTTAAAAAACTCAACATGCCCGCCCTGGTAACTGGTAATGGCAATGCCCTGTACATCTTCTTCAATAGCACATTCCACAATTTCGGCAACGCTGCGGTTGTGGCCCAGGTGAATAATCTCTGCACCTTTGCTTTGCATGATGCGGCGCATGATATTGATGGCGGCATCGTGCCCATCAAATAAGGCAGCGGCTGTTACAATACGAACTTTATTTTGAAGTGTAAATGACATAATAGATCAGTAATTAATTTTATACTTTAGGCATGAGCATAAAGTAAAGCAATCGAATTGTAAAATTACTGATTAAAGACTGGAAAAAAGAAAACCTGTCTGAATGAGTTACTCCTTGTTTTTGCTGAATAGTTTGCCCATATCAACCCAGGTACCTACAGAGAAATTGAATTTACGGTAGTCAACATAATTTCTTGCCATTAAAAAAGATAATCCTCCCTGCACTTCAAAGCGTAAACCCGGTACACCCTTAAAACCAAAACTGCTAACACTGGCAGGCTCAAAAAACCATTTCATCCGGCCGGTCAAATCATCCAGGTGATAATCGTTTAGCTGGTTGGCATTATAGCTGGTTTTAATTTTACTGTAATTGATTCCGCTGAACCGCATAGCAACGGAAGTGGTGAAACTTCCTTTACTTTTAAAAAGAATTGCCGGCTGTAGATAAAGCTTTGTAATGTTTGCCTGGTGGTAATTTGCGGCTACTTTATCAA
>JBKJLT010000142.1:0-5814 GCA_046596765.1 Ferruginibacter sp.
TTAACTGCAAGGGTTCGTCACCAGTTACGCAGCATGCCTAAACTTACTTTTTTTATTGATGATACATTGGATTATGTAGATAAGATGGAGAAAATATTTAATGAGATTAAGAAAGACGAAAAGGACAATGAGCAATAGTTACGGGTTCTTAAACCGTATAACTAATTAACCAATTAACGATTAACCTTGTACTTAACCTTTGCCTGGAGATATTTTAAAGCAAAAAAAAGTGCCAATGCCATCAACATTATTGCATGGGTTACAGTGGGTGTTATAGCTTTTGCCACCTGCTGCCAGGTTTTGGTGTTGAGTGTTTTTAATGGATTTGAAGACCTTGTTAAATCCCTCTACTCTTCTTTTTATGCTGATGTAAAAATTTTACCTGCAACCGGTAAAACATGTATATTATCCGCAGAACAGATTGCTTCCATAAAAATTCAACCGGCAGTTGAAAATTTTTCGATGATTGCCGAAGAAAAGGCCCTGCTTAAAAACAGGGATGCACAAACCGTTATTTACCTGAAAGGCGTTGATGCCGGTTACGAAAAAGTAAGCGGCGTTGCTGCCAAAACAAACCGGGGAAAATATTTTACCGGCACCACTGAAGAACCTTACCTGGTAGCCGGTTCCGGCATACAGAACGCAACCGACCTGAGTTTTGACAAGGCATTTTCCACTGATGATGTTACCGTTATTTTACCAAAAAAGACCAGTAACAGTAACGATCCGCTGCAATCTATAAGCGAAGGTTTTATTACTCCATCGGGTTCATTTACCATTCAGCAGGAATTTGACGACAAATATGCCATCACCAATATTGGTTTTGTGAAACAGCAGATGGGATTTGCTACCGATGAATACAGTGCCGTGGAAATTAAACTAAAAGAAAAAGCAGACCCGCAACAAGCAAAAAAAGACATTGCCAGCCTGCTGGGCAGTAAATACAAAGTGCAAACCAAGTACGAACAAAATACCAGTTTATACAATACCATGAAACTGGAGAAATGGGCCATTTATGCCATACTCACTTTAATACTTGTTATTGCAGCATTTAATATGGTAAGTGCATTAACCATGCTGGTACTTGAAAAAAGAAAAGATATCAGTGTGCTGCAAAGCATGGGTGCCAGCCAAAAAAGTATTTTAAAAATATTTTTAAGCGAAGGATTATTGCTGGGCAGTATTGGTACCATTGCCGGTATTACAATGGCAACCATCATTTGCCTGGTACAAATAAAATTTAAAATTATTAAACTTGCAGGCGGTTCTTTTCTGCTGGATTATTTTCCGGTGAAACTGATTGCAAGTGATTTTATATTGGTAGCCGTAACAGCAACTGCCATTGCATTTTTAGCGGCCTGGTTTCCTGCACGTAAGGCCAGCAGCCAACCTTTTGAATTGAGATAAGGCCTCATCAGTCAACAATAAAACAATCATCTTTTAATTTTCCTATTGCATAATCTTCAAAATATTCTACTAGATTTCCTCCCCCTTCGCGGGATATAGAGGGGACTTGGGTTTGGCTCTACCTCAACACCATCTGCCGATCGGCATCTAATTTTATCAAAATAAAAATAAGCACGGTAAATGTTAAGAGCGAAGATCCTCCATAACTCATCAAGGGCAAGGTGATGCCGATTACCGGTGCCAGGCCGATGGTTACACAAATATTTACTGCCACATGAAAGAACATAATGCCCGCAACCGAATATGCATACACCCTGCTGAAAGTACTTCGCTGCCTTTCGGCAATTTTTACTATCCGTAAAAGAAAAAGCAGGTACACAAACATTAAAAGGCCGCTCCCCAGGAACCCAAAGTTTTCTCCAACCGAGGTAAAAATAAAATCGGTATGTTGCTCGGGCACAAAATCGCCACGGGTTTGTGTACCCTTTAAAAAACCTTTGCCCAAAAAACCACCAGAGCCAATAGCAATTTTAGATTGCTTAACATTATAGTTCTGCTGATCGGTTTTGTTTTGTTTTTCCTTTAGTTCTTCTGCGTTGGGCGCATCCAGGCTTGCTGTTTTATCTGCAAAGGGATTATCAACACCAACCATACTAAATATTCTGTTGGCCTGGTATGGCTTAAATACGTGTTTAAAAGTAAATGGTACTATCAGTCCCACAAATACCGAACTGAAACCCCACACGGCAATAATAATTATCAGCAGGCGGTTATTTCTGCGTATTTGTCTCCGGTTAAAATAAAAAGCTAAAACCGCAAGCACTGCAAATGCAATCAGCAATATTTTTGTACTAAAAAGCAATGAAACAACCAGTAAAACAGCCATAGAAACTCCTGCAATTAAATATCCTGGCGGCAAACCTTCACGATACATGGCCATGAGGAATGAAAAATAAACCAATGCTAAACCGGTTTCGCCCTGTAGTATGGAGAGCAGTGCAGGTGCAAATGAAATGGCTGCTGCAATTAGTTGTGCTTTGGGCTTTTTGAAATCTGTTTCGGGCATTGACAAATATTTTGACAGTGCCAATGCCGTAAAAATTTTACAAAGCTCAACCGGCTGCAGGTTCATAAAACCTAATGGTATCCAGCTTTTAGAGCCTTTTATTTCTTTACCCACTACAAATGTTGCCAGTACCAGCACTATACCTACCAGGTATGAGATATTGGAAGTAGCAGTAAAAAATTTACTATCAGTCAATAAAATAAAAATGGCGAGCACTGCACTGGCACCAAAAAAGAAAAGCTGTTTGCTGTAATTTTTTTTAAAGCCGGTTAAGGTTTGCAGAAAATTATCGGTGCTTTTATACTCAACAGAATAAATGCAGATTATCCCAAAGATCACAATAATGGCATACAGCCAAACCATCAGCCAGTCTATTCCTTTTGATATGGTGGGATTTTTATGTTGCATTACTGAGTACCTTAATTATTCAATGTGTCTTTTATCTCGGGTTTCTTTTTCTCGTTAGGCAGAATTCCTTCTGGTTTTATGATCTGTTTATTGTTTGCGCTGTCTTTTTTCGATTGATTTTTTTTCTGGTCTTCCTTTTCTTTTTTTATCTGTTCTAAAATTGCTTCTTCATCAGTTGCATCCACATCCATAGTATCCCGTATCAATGTGATGTACCCTTTTGCAATCAGGTAGGCCGAATCTTTTGCATGCAGCATCGAGTCTACCGTCTTCATCTCTTTATAAATACGTGGCGGAATTAAATTTAATTTTTTAAATTTTTCTACAATGGCCTGCCTGTTTTTTGCAATGGTATCATGCAGGTATTTTTCAATCATCAATCCAACAATGGGTGCTGCGTAAGTACCGCCAAAGCGGCCGCTGTTTTCTACCACGCACATAATGGCAATTTTTGGATTATCCCGTGGTGCAAAACCGCAGAAGAAAGCATGGTTGGGTTGTTTTACACCACGATAATAATTTTCTACGGTTCCGGTTTTTCCGCAGATCACAATGTCCGGCACTTTGGCCCCGCCACCGGTTCCGCCTTCCACCACACGTTGCATACCATCGTGTACGGCCTCAAAAACACTGTCGGGGATATCAATGGCGCTATGCTTTTCTTTAAATTTCGACAGCATATTAAATTTATCACCATCTTCTATTGAATCAACCAAATGCGGAATTTTATACCAGCCCTTGTTGGCGATGTACGCCATTTCGTTAGCTGTTTGTATGGGTGTTGTCAAAACCTCGCCCTGGCCAATACTTACCGAACGAAAATTGCAATAGTTCCATTTACCATTGCCATAAATTTTATTAAAATATTTTGGGGTAGGAATATTACCTGGCTTCTCCGACGGTACATCAACACCCAGTTTATGCCCCAGGCCAAATGCATACATATACCTGTCCCAAACTGCCAGGCTGCTGTCCTGGCTGGGGTATTTTGGATTGGTAATTACCCGTTGCATTACAGTAGCAAAGTAAGTATTGTCCGATAAACGGATGGCATTGCGGAGATCAAACGTACCGTAGTCAAGGCATTTCATGGGTTTACCGCTGCCGCAACCATAAAATGCACCACTGCACGAAACCGTAGTAGCAGTAGTTATAACTCCTTCGTGCAAACCAATTAAAGCCTGCAACGTTTTAAATGTAGATCCTGGCGAGTACGTAGCCGTTACCGAACGGTTGAACAAAGGCGTAGCCGGGTTTAGCAACAACTCGGCGTAATGTTTTTTTCGTTCGGCACCGGTTAATAATTTAGGCTGATAAGTAGGACTGCTGACCATGGCGAGTATGCCGCCGGTTTTAGGATCGATGGCCACAATGGAACCGAGTTTGTTAACCATTAATTCTTCGCCCAGTGCCTGCAACTCAATATCGATAGAGCTGTGCATGTTTTGCCCGGCCACTGCAACGGTATCAAACTTGCCATCTTCCAAAGGATCGGTAAGGCGGTTTTTATTATCTCTTTTCCAAAACTCAATACCACGCTGGCCCATCAGGACATTTTCATACGTTCTTTCTAAACCGGTGCGGCCAATATAATCGCCCATTACATAACCTTCGTAAACAGGATTTTTTAAAATATTAGAATCTACCTCGCCCAGGTAACCAAAAAGATTACCACCGGCTGCAAAAGGATAATCACGTACCGAACGCTCCTGCATAAAATAGCCGGGCGAAAGTTTATAGAGGTTCTCATTGAGCTTGGCCATTTTTTCGTTACTAAGCAACGGTTCAAAAACCGAAGCCCGGTAACTTTTATTTTTAATGATGGCTGCAATGATGCGTTTATGAAATTCCGCTGAATCAATTTCCAATATGCTGCAAAGCGTTGCTGTATCGGTTCCTTTTATTTTACCGGGGATAACCATCAGATCGTAAATGGTGGTGTTTTGCAAAATTGCCCTGCCCTTGCGGTCATAAACAATTCCACGATCAGGATAAATTACTTTTCTGAAAATGCCCTGGTTATCGGCATCTACCTTGTACCTGGAGGAAAAAAGCTGCAGGTTTATCAATTGTATAAAAATGATCAGGAACATGCCTGCAAAAACAAGCATGATGACATTTTTTCTTGATTGATTGAATACAGACAAGTTCGATTTTAGATTTTAGATTTGCGATTTTAGATTTCAATTGCCCACTGCTGGTTGCACACTGCCAACTGCTTTACACAGTATTGGTTTTAAATTTTTGCTGGCGGGTAAACAACATTTCGGTAATGATTATTAAAAACAAACTGAGTGCTGTTGACAACAATGTTTTTACCAGGAAGTACCAGATGTTTCCAAACTGCCAGGCTTCCAGCAAAAATAACCAGCCATGATGAATGATGGTTAGTACGCCAATAAAAATCAGGTATGGTAAAAAGCCACCCAAACTTTTAAACGATGGTTCTTCATAGTTGTTATCGGCGCCTTCCTGTGGTATTAAAAGATTTACCAGAAAAGGACGGATATAAGCCACCAGCACGCATGCTGCAGTATGAAAGCCTGGATGGTGGCGAAAGCTGTCCATGGCAAAGCCAAGCGCAAAAGCTACCAGCATTTGCTGAGTGCGGCCCATGCGGAAAGGCAGCCAGATAATGAAAAGAAAATACAAGTAAGGCGTTACCATCTGATGCAGGTGAACTTTATCCAGTACAAAAACCTGCACCAGGATAAATAAAGAAAACCGTATAATATTTTTTACCAGCGTGTTCATATTTTCAAAATCTGTTACTGGGTTTTTCGTTTTACAGTGTCTAAAATTGCTTTGATGCTTTCGGCCTGTTTATTATCTATGATATATACATACTCAAGATTATTAAAATTAACCGCTGTTCTGAATTTTATTAAATAATTATTGGTGCTTTTATCTGACCTTACTTCTTCTACAATGCC
>JBKJLT010000445.1:0-7694 GCA_046596765.1 Ferruginibacter sp.
TGTGGCAGGGTCATCCAGGTCAAGTTCCAGGTAAACCTCTTTGCTGTTGGTAATGGCCTGTTTTAATGTTTCACTGAAATGGATATCATCTTTACAAAGCAGATGAAAAGTACCAAACAAATAACTTGGCGATTGAAGGCCATTGCCGCTAATCTGCCACAGCAGCGTA
The DNA here is from genome assembly GCA_046596765.1 of Ferruginibacter sp. Taxonomy (GTDB): domain Bacteria; phylum Bacteroidota; class Bacteroidia; order Chitinophagales; family Chitinophagaceae; genus Ferruginibacter. Next base: position 170 of record JBKJLT010000445.1, read on the forward strand.
TTGCCGGTTGCGTCTGTCTTTAGTGTGTTATTGTTTGTTTGAGCCGATACATTACACATGCACAGCATCAAACTAAAAAAATAAACTAATTTCATTAAAATATATTTTCACAATAAAATTAACTGATAGCAACGATACCAAAACGGCAAATAGCTATATTAACTTAATATTTCAATATGAAAACAATTATAAGTTCACTGTTTTTTTTGCTGGCAACTTCGCTGCAGCTATTGGCACAAAAGGGCCAGCCGGGTTTTGGCAAGGTAGATAAAGCAGATTTGGAAATGAAAGACTGTGATTTTGATAAGGGTGCTGATGCCCTTGTTTTAATTGACTATGGAAATATCTTTTACGACCGCGGCACGGTTGGCTTTTCTGCATTTAAAACGGTTTATGAACGACGTACCCGTATTAAAATTTTAAAAGAAAAAGGAATTGCCCAGGCCGATATTGAGATACCTTACTACACACACAATAACGAGGAAAGGGTATTAAAATTAAATGCCAATACCTATAACCTGGATGAAACGGGAAAAATAATAACTACTGAGGTTAAAAAAAATTCCATCTACTCAAAAAAAATTGATGGTAATTATTCAAAAATGATCATTGCATTTCCAGAAGTTAAAGTGGGCAGCATTATTGAATATTCTTACAGCATTGAACGGGAGACTTATAATTTGAGAAACTGGTATTTCCAGGGCCGTATACCGGTGCGATACAGCGAATACCAGTTAAAGGTTCCGCAGATATTCCGCTTTTCTGTTCAACCTTCGGTTGTTGACCCTATAGAAGATAAGCAGGAAGTGATAAACGAATCCATTTCGATGGATGAAGGATTTATACAAACAAAATCGCTCAAGAGTAATTACATTATGCATAACCTGCCGGGTATAAAAAATGAACCTTTCATGGGTTCTGCTAAAGACTATATGCAGCGGCTTGAGTTTCAGATGACACAGATTTATTACAGCGAAAACAATATTGTTGACCTTAGTTTAAAATGGGAAGACGTAATTAAAAACCGGCTGAATAAGGATGATGATTTTGGGTTGCAACTTCAAAAAACAGTTTCGGCAGCTAAAGCATTTGTTGAAGAGGCAAAACAGATAACTGATGCAGAAACAAAAATGAAATTTGTTTACAACCACATCCGTAAAACAATTAACTGGAACGGCGATGAAGTTTATGTATATACCGACAACGGAATTGTAAAAACATGGGAGACAAAAACCGGCAACATAGCTGATATAAACCTGCTGCTGATAAACCTGTTGAACGAAGCAGGCATTAAAGCAACTCCCATTTTATTCAGCACCCGTAATCATGGGCTGGTTACACCGTTTTATCCTTTTATAAACCAGTTTAACAGCGTCATGGCGTATGTAGCAATAAACAATAAAAATTTTGTACTGGATGCTACCGATAAAACAATCAATTATAAACTGGTTCCCGAAAAAGTAGCAAATACAAGCGGGTTTATTATTGAGGGCGAAACCGGAAAATGGAAAGATATGCTCTCGAGAAAAAGCAAATACAAAGTGATGGCAGCCGTGCAGGGCGAAATAGATGAAGCAGGAGTTATGAAAGGCAACGCTCTCGTAAACTGTTATGATTATGCAAGGGCACAAAGAGCTAACGAATGGATAGCCGATAAACAAAAATTTAAGGAAGACTATTTTATTAAATCATACCCAGGCTTACAAATTGAAGATATAACCGTAAATAATATTGAGGCAGACTCCTTACCGCTTGAGCAAAAAATAAAATTCAGTTCGCAGTTAACCAGTTCAGGTGAGTACCGTTATTTCTCTGTCAACCTTTTTTCCGACCTCGAAAAAAATCCCTTTGTTGCAGATAAAAGAATATCGGATGTTGATTTTGGTGTGCCGCAGGAATATATAATTTTTGGAAACTACACCATACCTGCGGATTTTGTTTTTGAAGGGATTCCTGAAAACATTGCCCTGACCACTCCAGACAATGACATTGTATTTAACCGCATAACAAATGTTGAATCCAACCTGCTGAATGTAAGAATGACGATTGAATTTAAAAGCCCGTTTTATAGAGCCGACACCTATCCTGAGTTTAAAGAGTTTTATAAAAAACTGCTTGATAAATTAAACGAGCAGATAGTGATAAAGAAGAAAGTAACACCTTAGAATAATTTTGGTTTCCCTTTTTTATTTTCTTTCAGCCGCTTTTAGCCAAATTTTTATCACTGCAGAATTAGTTTGCAAATTATTTTGGAATATAGAATTTATCCTATAATTTGTACAGGATTTAATTCACTTCCTGCGATTACCTTTTTAAGATCTCCTATCCTTTTTTGTTCCCTTTTGTTGTTAGCCCGTACCATGCTATTTCATTTATCACTAACTGCGTAAATCATTTTTATGAGAAAAGTTCACTATGTAATTATTTCCATTGCATTTCTTTTGCTGCTTATCATTGGGTTCAACCCAGTAAACGCACAAATTGCTGCTTCCGAAGCCAGGTTGATTGTGCCGGCTAAAACTGAAACGGTGGCTTCCATCATGGAACGGCAGGCTTTAAACCCCAACGTAAAAATGAGGAAAGCTGGTGAGCGGGAAGCCCCTAACCGTAAAAATTTAAAACAGAATCCCCTGGCACCGGCAATAGCTAACTACCCGTCGGGCACTAATCTTACAGAGCCCGCACAAACCAATTTAACCCCTGGCTTAACATTCAATGGGGTTACAGGTCCAACCGAAACCGGGTCTTTTCCACCCGACGATATGGGTGCTGTTGGTCCCACCCAATATATTGTAGCCGTTAATGGCCGCATCAGGAGTTTTAATAAAACAACGGGTGTTGCCGACGGGGTCATGAATATTTCACCCGATGTATTTTTTACTTCTGTAATGACCCCTCCGGTTGGAACTAATTTTACATCCGATCCAAGGATACGTTACGACAAAATATCAGCCAGGTGGCTTATCATCATCATAGATGTGCCGGGTGGCGCAGGGGCAATCGCAAACCGGTGCCTGCTTGCAGTGAGTAATACCTCAACCATCACCGCAGGTACAGTTTGGACATTTACCCAGTTTTTAGGTGAGGCAGGAAAATTCTTTGACTATCCAACCTTAGGAGTGGATATAAATGCTGTTTATATCGGGGGTAATATGTTTTCCTTTGCAGGGTCGTTCCTGGGAACCAATGGCTATGTGATAAACAGGGCCAATCTCATGGGAAATCTTGCCTATACTGTTTTTACTTTTTCGAATCTGGCATCAGGAGTTGGTGCAGGACCCTTTACACCCCAGGGCGTTGATAATTTTGACGCTGCACCTACCGAAGGATATTTTGTAGGTGTTGACAATGCAACGTTTAGTACATTGATGTTGAGAAGGGTTAGCACGCCCGCTGCGGTGCCAACTATATCTGCCAATATATCGCTAACCGTTCCTACAACTTCATCTCCTTTAACTGTGCCACATTTAGGAAATACAGGCGGTACAAATGGCAATTTAGATGCGTTGGACGACCGGCTATATGCAGCGATGATCAGGAATGGAAGCCTGTGGACGGCACATAATATATCTGTAAATGCGACTGGTGTGGGTACATCTTCGGGAATCATAAGACGCAATGGAGTACGTTGGTACCAATTGCAAAACCTCGGTACTGTTCCCACTTTAAATCAGTCGGGTACCATATTCGACCCCAATGCCACTGCTGCCAGTGCAAGGTGGTATTCCATTCCATCCATAATGGTTTCCGGCCAGGGCCATGCCGTATTTGGTATGACTACAGCCGGCATAGAACGAGCCAATTCTGCTGCAGCTACCCGATTTAGCAGCGATGCAGCAGGCACTACCCAAGCACCAATTCTGTTAACCGCAAGTTCAACTGCTTATAATCCCGGCGGCGATCCAGGCGGTAGTTCCGGCAGAAGATGGGGCGACTATTCTTATGTTTCTTTAGATCCTTTAGATGATATGACCATGTGGAGTATCAACCAATATTGTGTTGGTGCCAATGTTTTTGGTTGCGAGGTTACCAAATTGCTGGCACCTGTTCCTGCAACGCCGTTAGTTTGTGTGCCGGCCACCACGGCATCAGGGCAGGCTTCCGTTAGTATAGTACTTTCGGGCGTATCTGTGTCGGGTAGTGGTTTTTACGATCCGGGAGCCAACCTGGCTGCTCCTGCGCTTCCCTATAATCATATTGCTGCATCAGTCACCGGAGGTGTAACTGTAAACAGTGTTACTTATACAAGCCCTACGTCAATCACACTAAACCTAAATACAACAGCCGCAAGTGCAGGCCTGCAATCCATTACAGTTACCAATCCCGATGGGCAGAGTATGACTTCAGCCGGCGGTATATTAACCATCACTGGTGCTCCCGCTGCAACATCTGACCTGGCAATAACTAAAACAGATGGGGTTACTACCTATACAGCAGGCGGTACCACTACTTATACAATCGTAGCTTCCAATTCGGGTCCAAATACCAGCACAGGTGCTACTGTTACCGATAATTTTCCAGCAGCCATCACTTCAGCAGCATGGACTGCTGTTTATGCAGGTGGTGCAACAGGGCCTGCAAATGGCGCAGGCAATATTAATGCAACGGTAAATTTGCCGGTTGGAGGTACAGCAACATTTACAGCAGTTTGTAATATTTCAGGTGCTGCCTCCGGCAATCTCGTAAATACAGCTACGGTAGCTGTTCCTGCGGGAGACACTGATCCTACACCGGGAAATAACTCAGCAACCGATACAGATACACAAACCGGTTCAGGGCCCGTAACTGTTACAGCTACCGCTGGTGCACCGGGGCCAACACCCTACAATACGGTGAAACTCGCATTTGATGCTATTAATGCAGGAACACACCAGGGTGCTATAATTGTAAATGTAAATTCCAGTACAGATGAAGGGGCAACACCTGCAGTATTAAACAGCAGCGGCACTGGTGCAGCTTTGTACACTTCTTTATTGCTGAGACCAACAGCCGATGGCTTATCTATTACAGGCAGTGCTACACCTGCATCTCGTGGAGTTATTGAATTAAATGGTGCCGATAATGTTACCATTGATGGCGACAACCCGAATACTGCCGGTATCAACCGTAATTTAACCTGCAGCCTTACAACTACCAATGCTTCAGTATTGATATGGTTAAAAACACCGGGTGCAGCAGATGGCTGTTTAAATAATACCGTTAAAAACTGTAATTTAAACGGGCAGGGAACTTATACCAGTATAGCGGGGGTTATTGCAGGTGGCACCACTTTTGGCAGCGCTGCACTTGCTGCCAACTCTAATAATACCATCCAGAACAATGCTATTATAAAGGTACAGAATGGTTTATTCCAAAGTGGATTTGCCACCACTCCATTCGACGTGAACTGGCAGGTAAAAGACAATTCAATTGGGTCTTCGGTGTTGGCTGATAAGCTGGGTTTCCGCGGCATGATATTGATCAATGCATCGGGCTACCTGGTTAATAATAATACCATCACGGGTATTAACAGCAGTACCACCACCAGTTCAACCATGACAGGGATTCAATTGGCAACAGGAAACCTGAATGGAACTATTTCCAATAACAAGATCAGCGATATTAAACAAAACAATACAGCCGGTTGGGGTTGTAATGGTATATGGCTTAATGGATCTACTGTTGCATCAAATACCAACGTCTTCAATAACATGATCAGCGATGTTGCATCTTTTGGATTTGCAGATGTAACGCCTACTGATAATGGATATGGTATTGTAATTTCGGCAGGTGGAGGATATAATTTGTATTACAATACTATTGTGATGAATACAAACCAGACACTGGCAACCGGCTTACCGGCAGCATTAAATGTTACCACTGGCATTACCACGGCCAATACTTTAGATATCCGTGATAATTTAATTGTAAATACCCAAACTATAGGCACCCAACGTTACTGCGTATTGTCAAGCGCCGCAGCAACTGTTTATCTTGATATTAATTATAACGATTACTATTTTACCGGTCCTAATTTGGGTATCATCGGAGGTACTGCCAGGGCTACACTGGCTGCATGGAGAACAGGAACAGGCAGAGATTTGCAGTCCATCAATGCACAACCATTTTTTGTTTCAGCCACAGATTTTCATTTAATTGCAAACAGCAATTGTGCAATTAATGCAAAGGGAACACCAATAGCGGTACCTGCCATTACAACGGATATAGATGGAGATACCAGGAATGTTACTACGCCCGATATAGGTGCTGATGAAATTAACGGGGATAACCCGGCTGCAACTATTTCCTATGCAGGTTCTCCCTATTGTTCCAATGCAGGTACAGCAACTGTTACACAAACTGGTACAACGGGTGGTACCTTTACATCTACAGCCGGTTTAACTATAAACGCTGCATCAGGTGCTGTTACTTTGGGTACGAGTACCCCGGGAACTTATACGGTTACCTATACCATCGCTGCTGCAGGAAGTTGTCCATTATTTACAACAACGGCATCCATAACCATTACGGCTGCACCTGCCGCAACTATTTCTTACGCAGGTTCGCCTTATTGCAGTAATGCCGGTACAGCAACTGTTACCCGTACAGGAACAGCAGGCGGTACTTATTCATCTACCGCAGGTTTAACTATTAATGCAGCAAATGGAGATGTAACCTTAGGCACCAGCACAGCAGGAACTTACACTGTAACTTACACTATTGCTGCAGCAAGCGGCTGTGCCCAGTTTACAACTACAACATCAATTACCATTACTGCTGCACCAAGTGCAACGATTTCTTATACAGGATCTCCATATTGTTCTAATGCAGGTACTGCTACAGTTACCCGAACAGGAACATCAGGTGGAGCTTATACATCAACTGCCGGATTAACAATCAACGCTGCAAATGGCGATGTAACTTTAGGGACAAGTACACCAGGAACTTATACAGTAACTTATACTATTGCTGCTATAGGCGGCTGTGCCCAGTTTACAACTACAGCATCAATAACAATCACAGCAGCACCGGCAGCAACGATCGCTTATGCCGGTTCGCCTTATTGTTCAAATGCAGGTACGGCAACGGTTACAAGAACAGGAACAGCAGGAGGCACTTATTCATCTACCGCAGGGTTAACCATCAATGCAGCAACGGGCGATGTAACTTTAGGCACCAGCACAGCAGGTACTTATACGGTTACTTATACTGTTGCGGCTTCAGGTGGATGTGCGTTATTTACAACAACTACTTCTATTACAATAACCTCTGCAGCAGGTGCGACTATTGCTTATATAGGTTCACCTTATTGTACTACCGCAGGTACAGCAACGGTGACACAAACCGGTTCAGCAGGTGGTACATATTCATCTACCGCAGGTTTAACGCTTAATGCTGCCACAGGAGATGTAACGCTGGGCACAAGTACAACGGGTACTTATACGGTCACCTATACCATTGCCGCTTCAGGAGGTTGTCCGTTATTTGCTACAACAACAAGTATCACTGTTACTAACTGTGTATTCCCCTGCCTTGAGAATTTTGA
>JBKJLT010000578.1:0-7466 GCA_046596765.1 Ferruginibacter sp.
TTATCTAAAAAAGAAATGATTGAAAAGTGGATTGTGCCGGTTAAAGATAGCTGGCTGTCAAAACGTGTTAATTTTACTGAAAAAACAAATTCGTAAGCCGGTTTATTTCTTCTGCAACTTTTTCAGCAACGCTTCCCTGCCCGATGGCTTCGCCTTCTTTTTAAAAACATAACTCAACACTATGCGGTAATTGCGGGTGTTGGTTGTGCTGTAACTTTCCAGGTTAAAATTACCGCCGTATGTATAATTTGTATTGCGTTGCTGGCGAAAAGGATCAATAAAATTAAGCGTAACAATAATTCTTTTCTGAAAGAACTTCCGCTGTACTCCCAGGTTCATACTAACCGTGCTTCTAACCCTGCCCTGCGGATTGGCAAAACGGTTAAAAGTAAAGCTGCCATTGGCATTCATCAAATCGGTAAACTGGTAACTTCCGTTCAGGGTAGAAAAAAAAGAACCTCCATTTCTAAAATATCTTACGGTACGGTCAAAACTGCTATACACATTGTAGGAGTAGCCGAAACTTACATTTGCTTTCGCTTTTTTCGTGAGTGTATATCCTCCCCATAAACTGGCTTCATACTCTTTGCGGCCACTTATATTTTGCCAGGTGGTAAAAGTGCTGCCATCGGGCTGCAGCGTTCTTATTGAACTATAAATATGCTGCAATGCATTGTAACCAACCGAGGCGTTAATATTGTACAACTTATTCCACTTGCCAACACTCAGGTCAAAATTATCGGCATAATAAGGTTGTAAATACGGGTTGCCCGAGCGGGTGTTGTACGGGTCGGCATAATCCAGGCTGGGGTTCAGCTCATTCAACCTGGGCCGCTGCACAGTTTTTTTGTAGGCAAAATTAATATTTACATTGTTCTTCCATTTTTTCATTATTGTGGCAAAGGGTAAAAATGACCAGTAATTATTTATATAATGGTTGCTGTTGTTCTTAATGTCGAAATTGGTTTCTGTATATTCAGGTTGTAGTCCTGCACTTATAAAAAAATCCGGCACAAAATCATACCGCAAAGCCGCCATTAAACCATACACGGATTGATGAAATATAAAATCATTACTCAGCAGTTCGTTCTTTACAAAAACATTTTCGGGCTTTTTCATAAAAGCGGTAATCAGTACATTGTGGTTATTATACCGGGTATAGTTGCTGCCAACACTAAGTGTCAGCTTATTTGCTTTCAACGGCTTATCATAATTTATACGCAGGCTGATGGTATTGTTTTTACTTGTGGTGTTTTGTTCCTGTGTAGAATCGGATCCTGTAGGCGTATTATCAGGATTAAGGTATTGCTGGTAAAAATCCCGGGCATTATTGTAGGTATTAAAGTTAAACCCACTGATGATTCTCAGTATTGTTTTAGGATTTTTTCCTTTGAGTGTGTAAGTAAGGTTAAACCCCGGGCTACGGTTTTTGTTATTGGTTCCGGTTATGCGTTTGCTTAATTTATATACCTGGTAAAAGCGGTTTAAATTGCTGTATCCGGTGCTGTTTTCATTCACAGCATTACTGCCGTTGTATTGCGTGGTAAAGTTCAGGCTTTGGCGTTTATTAAAGTCGTAATCCACGCTTAGCCGAAGGTTTGGCCGGTTACTGTTGTTATGGTTTTCTCCCACCGTATTAAAATAATTGGAAGAATCTGTATAAATATTTTTCCGGTTACTGTAGCTGTTTCCGTTAAATACGCTGTACCCATAACCAGCCGAAAAATTAATAGCCATTTTGCTTTTTCGATAACTCAGGTTACCATTAATGCCTGCTTCGCCCCGAGTACCATAATTCAGATTTATTTTGGCATTAAACCCTACCTTCCCTTTTTTGGTAACAATATTTATAACACCTCCCCGTTCGTTTGCATACTGCGGCGGCGGCGTTGTCATTACTTCAATTTTTTCAATCATACTGCCCGGCATACTTTCCATCAGATCCTGCAATTGTTTAGCATCCAGTTCCACTGGTTTGTCGTCAATTAAAATTTTTACTTCTTTACCTTTCAATAAAATCTTACCATCATTATCTACATTCACCAACGGGGTTTGTTTCAGCAGCTCGGTAGTTGTTGCACCCGAACTTAATGCCGATTCGCCGGTATTAAAAATGATCTTACCATCTTTATTTTCAATCAATGGTTTTTCGGCATACACAATTACCTCGTTCATCAATGCCGGATTTTTATTAAGCCTGATGTCATTCAAATCAAAATCAAATCTTTCGGCCAGATGTAAATGCTGTCAATGGTTAATGGCCGGTATCCCACGGCACTAACCTGCAGGCGGTAATATCCAAAGCTCAGTTTATCAAAAAGAAATTCACCGTTTTTAAGACTTAACTGGTTGTGTTGGCCTGTTGTATCGGAAAGCAATAACATCTTTACCGCCGCACCCTCAATGGCTTTGCTATTATCAGCATCCATTATACTTCCAATAACCAGTCCGTTTGCAGCGGATTGGGTATTTTGGGCAAAAACAGTTACTGAAAAAAACAGGAGAGTACAAAGTATTGTTATATTCTTCATATATGGAAAAGCAAAAATAATGATTGAAATCAATTGGCTTTATAAATTTATTTAAGTGGATAAATACTTTGGTGGATTTGATAAGCAATATTTACCGTTAAAATATTTTCTCATTGCCGTTTATGCCGGTATGCGTATTTTTATCCTCCTAAAAAAAATAATCATGAAGAGAATTGTGTTTTCAATAATTTTTGCCGGTTGTACTTTTAGTACGGCAATCAGTATTGCACAAACGGGTGTTGATCCTAATCCTGTGCAGAGTGCTAAAAACCGGGCAAAAGCAGCCGAGGAGGCAAAAACAAGGGCTTCGGCTTTTGATGGTCCTCAAAATGCCACGGCACCAGTTAATACAAAAAATGCACCTGTTACGGTTTCTGGTCCGTCAAGTACTGTTCTCTCTATCAATCCATCAGGAAAAAAATTTATTGATCCGGCAAATATGGATCTCTCCATAAAACCGGGCGATAATTTTTACCTGTACGCCAATGGTGCCTGGATAAAAAAGACCCCTATACCTGCATCAAAAACCCGTTGGGGAAGTTTTGATGCATTAGCCGAAGAAAGTTCTCGGGCATTGAAAGGCCTGTTAGAAGATGCCTCAACAAACCCAAAAGCAAATGCTGATGCTAAAGAAAAATCTGAGACGGGCAATTTAATGAAACGTGTAGGTGATTATTATGCCAGTGCCATGGACAGTGCTGCCATTGAAAAACTCGGATATAAACCCATCAAACCTTATTTAGATGCTATAACTGCTTTAAGCTCTAAGGCACAGGTTTTAAAATATGCAAACACTTTACGTGCACAATCAGTAACCTCTTCTTTTTACCGTATTGGTGTTGGGCAGGATTCGAAAGATGTAACAAAATACATCATCAGTATTGGCCAGGGTGGTACTACATTACCCGATCGTGATTATTATTTGAAAACCGATGCCCGCAGCCAGAAAATAAGAGAAGATTATATTAAATACATTACAAAGCTTTTCAGTCTTACCGGCGAAACCACTGTCATGTCCATGGCCAAAGCTGTAACCATCATGCAGCTTGAAACCGCCATGGCACAGGCACAAATGAGCCGTGTTGAAATGCGTGACCCAAATAAGTTGTACAATAAATTTTCGATTGAAGGCTTAACAGCTAAAACACCAAACCTAAACTGGGCATCAATTTTACCGGAGCTGGGTTACAAAACAAAGCAGGATAGTTTGATAGTAAGCAATCCTAAATTCATGGTGTTTATAGATTCTTTGCTAAATAAGATTTCGTTAGATGACTGGAAAACTTACCTCAAGTGGGGTGTATTAAAAGATGCTGCTCCTTACCTGAGCAGCGCATTTGTTAATGCAAATTTTGCCTACAACCAGGCCCTTAGCGGACAAAAAGAACAAACTCCCCGCTGGCAACGCATGAGTGGTTTAATTGACCGTCAGTTGGGCGACCTGCTGGGACAATTATATGTTGACCTCTATTTTAACCAAGCTGCCAAAACCCGAATGCTGGAGCTGGTAAATAACCTGCAGAGCACATTTGACAGCCGCATAAAAAAATTAGACTGGATGAGTGAAGTTACCAAGCAACGGGCTTTGGGTAAACTGAATGCCTTTGTTAAAAAAATAGGCTTCCCCGATAAATGGAAAACCTATGATGGCCTTGTAATTAAAAGAGATGATTTTTATGGAAACCGGCAACGCTGCAGCCAGTGGCAATATAACGACAACGTTAACCGCCTGGGCAAACCCATTGATAAAACTGAATGGGGGATGACGCCGCCAACGGTGAATGCATATTACAGTCCGCAAAAGAACGAGATTGTTTTCCCGGCTGGTATTCTGCGTTTTCCTTTCTTTGATTTTGAAGCCGATGATGCCATTAACTATGGTGGCATTGGTGCTGTAATTGGCCACGAAATGACCCATGGTTTTGATGACCAGGGCCGCCAGTTTGATGCAGATGGCAACCTGCAGGACTGGTGGGGCAAAAGCGATGCCGATGAATTTAAAAAACGTGCCGATGAAGTGGTGCAGCAATATAATGGCTATACTGTTTTAGATACGCTGCATGTAAATGGCAAATTAACCCTTGGCGAAAACCTTGCTGATTTAGGAGGTTTAAGCATTGCCTACGAAGCTTTTAAAAATACCAAACAAGGCCAAAGCGGCGAAAAGATAGATGGCTTTACACCCGACCAGCGTTTCTTTTTAAACTGGGCACAGGTTTGGCGCAGTAATATTTTGCCCGAATCTGCAGCACAACTTATTGTTACCGATAATCACTCACCTGGCATGTACCGTGCAAACGGACCGCTCACCAATATTGATGCTTTTTATAAAGCTTTTGATGTGAAGCCTGGAGATAAAATGTACAAAGCACCGGAGAAGAGAACGAGGATTTGGTAGGGTGATTTTATTAAATTTATTTATCGGGATGCTTTAAAAAAGGCATCCCGGTTTTTTTTATCACATTGCACTAATAAATTTAAAAGCACTTGGGTTTTAAATTAAGTAGTGAAGTTTTTAAGCCTGTCCATAATCAAATAAGATGCTGGTGGAGAATTTCTTTCAACATGAGAATCTATCCATTCAAAAAGATTAGGATTATTTAATAGATTTATAAATTCAGATCTCAAATAATTTTTAACAGATTTGCCGGAATTATTCAGCTCTTCCCATATTACTTCCCGGTTTTCCAACACATAAATTATATCTTCAAAATCCTGGCTTGTTCTTCCATCATTTTTTCCACGGCCTTTATGCGCCTCTAATTTTGTTGCTATGAAATATGGTGCACTCAATATTTTTATTATGTTTCCCTCATCAATATAATAATCAATGGCGTGTTCAAATCCTTCGGGATACCAAATATTGGTAAATCCAATTGATGGGTCGTTTGTTGGTATTACATCAACTATAATGCCCTGTATTTTATATCTGCATATCACACCGGATTCTATATCGTGAGAAAACCCAATTGACCTCAGCTTTTCTTCTAACTTTGCCCTGTCAGCATAGTTTAATATTTCAATGATAACATCTACATCATCAGTAGGTCTTACTTCAAATACAGGCCTGTCGGGGTATAGAGATATGGTAGCACCACCCACAAAAACAATTTTTTCTTTTAAATGTGCTAATGCATTTGAAACAGCCTTTAGTCTTACAATGTTAGTGTGATGATTCATCCAAAATATTTTTCTTTAATTCTGTAACCGCATATTTAACTTCCCGTACTTTGCCTACACGTATCACGTCAACCAGCGAAAGTAATTTATAATAGGTCTCATCTTCACTAACTGCCTCAACCTGCTTTGGATAAAAAGGCTCAATCATTAGTCCTACCACCTTGCCTTCGTTAGAGGGCCAAACATAATCAACATCGCTTATAAAATTTTTTTTCATAGATGGATGAGAATGTGCTGTAGGAATGCCTCTGACCATTGCCCCCGGTTCCTGGGGAAAAACGTAACGAACACCATGCTCCAGAAACTCAAGTAAATTTTGCCGGTTCACTTTTTTCTTGTTGTAATCTATAAGGCCGGCAATTCGGCTTCTGTTTAAAGATTCCGAAATTTCAGAGATACTTATTCTTAATGAAGTTGCCAGCTCCATCAATTGCCAGTTATTGCTATTCTTCGATATAACTTTTAAAAGAATAGCTACATCTTGTGGGCGCATGCCATTATGCTTTCTCATGACACAAATATACAATTTTTTCGCATTTTGCGAAATGCGAAATGAGGAATTTTTTATTTGACAATTTAATTTACCTTCTCAAGTGGTTGAGACGGTTTTTTATAGGAAGGATTCTTAGTAAAGATTTTTCTTCCTAGGGTGCGGAAATTGATTCAAAAAGCTTGAAACGGTGTTTTAATTATTACTATTTCAGATGTATTACTATTTTCGATAAATTGCATTGATGCTATAAAAAATACAAAATGTATAATACCAGTTTGTAATTATCAATACCAATTATGAAAAAGCGAGTTGCGTATTATACCCATCTATGCTGACGTTGGCTGCGAGGCTGTTTTACACACCATTATAGTTTTAAAGAATTCACATTTTTGATTACCAACAATCAATTTATCATTAGCGGATTACAATAGACACTTAAAAATTAAATCAGTATGGACGATATTTCTATAAATATTAACTTGGGAAATGTATCCTCACTTTGCGGTAAACTGGATTTCACATTAGTTGTTAAACCCAATATGCAAGGGGTTTTACAGTTGTATGCCCGTGACCCAACAGATATGCGAAAATCTGGTACTTTAATACAATTAGACGCAAATGGATACTCTGAACTTAAAAAAATAATAGACAAAATAGATGCAACTATTGAAAAGTTAGAGAGTTCAAATCAAATGACAGGATTGGCTATAAAGCTATATTGACAAAATCTATACTCTTCATGCAAGGCGACAGCAAAATTTAAAAAGTATAAGAATAAAAGATGGCAAGGAAAAAAAATTATCCCCCATGGGACAGCCCACATTATAGACAGATGAACAGGAATGTAGATAAAATGTTTGGTAAAAGCCCTAATGACCCTGACCAATCGCACTGGATAGTTATCGTAATAATTTTTGTGGTGTTAGGATTTATTATTGCAGCTATAAAACATAAATAACGTAAACAATTTTTCACCGCAGTTGGTATTACGCAATACGCCCCTTCACCGTTATTGTGCCTCTAGCCAACAACAATAGCAGAGATTTTGCAAAGAAAATATACAATTCTCACTTCTCCTCTGCATTCACCTTCTTTACAAAACTGTAATTATTATTGCTAAAACTAAAATGAAAGATGCGGTTATAATCTTTATTAAATTGCTCTTCAGAATCGGTACCAATAATATTACAGATCACATTAAAAGCTTCGGTGCGGTAACAGAGCAATACATTCTGGCGGCCGCTTTCTTCCTTATTGATATC
>JBKJLT010000291.1:0-9507 GCA_046596765.1 Ferruginibacter sp.
ATCCATTCTTTGGCATTTGCATCCTGTAACATCTCTCCAAATATCGGCCGGTAAAAAATAACCCCAAGCAACATGCCTGTAAGCATAATCCATTTTCTTCCAACCTTATCACTCAGCCAGCCAAAAAATAAAAAGAAAGGTGTAGCCAAACCAATTGCCCACAACAAAATTTCCCGGTTTTGCATAAATTCAATCTTCACCACATTTTCTAAAAAACTCTGTGCATAAAACTGGCCCGTGTACCAGATAACCCCCTGCCCCATTACCGCACCAAACAAGGCCAGCAATACCATTTTAAAATTTGCTTTATGTCCAAAACTTTCTTTAAGTGGGTTGGTGGATGTCTTGCCTTCTTTTTTTAATGCCGAATATAGGGGCGATTCGCTCATCTTCAAACGGATATAAATAGATACACCTACCAGTAAAATAGATATCCAGAAAGGATAGCGCCAGCCGCCCCACTCAGCAGTAAAAGCAGCATCACTCATATTTGTTTTTACCAACAGGATGATACCCAATGCTACAAATAAACCCAGTGTGGCTGTGGTTTGTATCCATGCGGTAAAATACCCCCGGCGATGGGCTGGGGAATGTTCTGCTACATAGGTTGCGGCACCACCATACTCACCTCCTAAGGCAAGGCCCTGTATTAAACGCAATAATAAAACCAGCAAAGGCGCAGCAATGCCAATGCTTTTATAACCGGGCACCAGGCCTATTAAAAAAGTAGAGCCCCCCATTAAAACCAACGTTAAAAGAAAAGTATATTTTCTGCCGATCATATCGCCCAGCCGCCCAAAAACCAATGCACCAAAAGGACGTACTAAAAAGCCCGCTGCAAAAATGGCAAGCGTACTTAATAAAGCCGCCGTTGAATTACCTGCCGGAAAAAACTGCACCGAGATGGTTTTGGCAAGCATCCCAAAAATATAAAAGTCGTACCACTCAATTAATGTACCCAGCGATGATGAAAAAATTATTTTACCGATTCCTTTTTCAGTTGCAGCAGCCATAATTATTTTTTATTCAGTTTTTTAAACTGTAGTAACCATAAATATATTAAATTGAGTCTAAAGTAAATCAGGAAATTAAAATGTCATATCCTTATCAAATAACATCATTAAAACAATATCACGAAGATTATAAAAAAAGTATTGAAGATCCTGAAGGTTTTTGGGGAGCCATTGCTGAAAATTTTGAATGGCGGAAAAAGTGGGACAAGGTATTGAACTGGAATTTTACCGAACCAAAAATTGAATGGTTTGCCGGTGCAAAACTCAACATAACCGAAAACTGTATTGACCGCCATTTGGCTACCATGGCCGATAAACCAGCCATCATTTGGGAGCCAAATAATCCTGAAGAAAGAACAAGGACGGTTACTTATGCCCGCCTGCACAAACGGGTTTGCCAGTTTGCACAGGTATTAAAAAACAATGGTGTTAAAAAAGGCGACCGTGTTTGTATTTACATGGGCATGGTGCCCGAGCTGGCTTATGCTGTGTTGGGTTGCGCAAGAATCGGCGCCATTCATTCTGTAATTTTTGGTGGCTTTAGTGCAAAAAGTATTGCCGACAGGTTAGAAGATGCCAACGTTGAATTTATTGTAACCTGCGATGGTGCTTACCGGGGCGGAAAAGATATCCCTTTAAAAAGTATTATTGATGATGCGCTGATTGGAAACAAAACAGTAAAACGTGTTATTGTTTACACACGTACCAGAACTCCGGTTAGCATGATAAAAGGAAGAGACGTTTGGTGGGAAGATGAAATGGATATTGCAGAAGAACAGGTTGAAAAAAATGGTGTGGTCAGTTTTCCTGCGGAAGAGATGGATGCCGAAGACCCTTTGTTTATTTTATACACCAGCGGCAGTACCGGCAAACCAAAAGGTGTGGTGCATAGCAGCGCCGGTTATATGATATGGACCAACTACACTTTTGTGAATGTTTTTCAATACAAGCCCGGCGATGTGTTTTTTTGCACCGCAGATATAGGCTGGATAACTGGCCACAGTTATATTGTATATGGCCCGTTAAGCGCAAGAGGCACCAGCTTGATGTTTGAAGGCATTCCAACCTGGCCCGATGCAGGACGATTTTGGGACATTGTTGATAAACACAAAGTGAATATTTTATACACGGCACCAACTGCCATACGCAGTTTAATGAGTTATGGTTTAGACCCTTTAAAAGGAAAAGATCTCTCTTCCTTAAAAATATTAGGCACCGTCGGTGAACCCATTAATGAAGAAGCCTGGCATTGGTACGATGAAAATATTGGAAAGAAAAAATGCCCAATTGTTGATACCTGGTGGCAGACAGAAACCGGTGGTATCTTAATTTCAAATATGGCTGGTATCACAGATGCAAAACCAGGCTGGGCAACTTTACCCATGCCGGGTGTGCAACCGGTTTTAATAGCCCCCTCTATCTCCCCCGACGGGGGAGGAAAAGTTGTAGATGGAAGCGGAGAAAAAAAAGAAATGGAAATAGTAGAATTTTATCAACATGCCGACCCAATAGTGTATGAAATTTTAAAAACTTTTGCAAAAGAACATAGATCAAACCCTACTATTGCTGAAAAAATTTTATGGGATGAATTAAAAGGGAAGAAACTGCAGGATTATAAGTTTAGAAGACAACATATAATTACTCATTACATCGCTGATTTTATTTGTTTAAGTAAAAAATTAATTATTGAAGTTGATGGATTAATTCATCAATTGCCAGATAATATCATTTCTGATATTCAAAGAACTGAATCATTAAATAATTCAGGATTTGAAGTAATGAGGTTTAACAATGAAGAAATCACTAATGATATAGAAAATGTAATCTCGAAAATTATAGAGAAGTTACAATCGCTTCCTTCATTCAAATTTAAAGATGATATGAAGTCGTCGCAACAATCTTCTCCATTTCCTCCCCCGTCGGGGGAGATAGAGGGGGCTGGAAATCTTTGTATTAAATTCCCCTGGCCGGGCATATTAAGAACAACCTGGGGCGATCATGAACGTTGCCGCATCAATTATTTTGCTACATACGAAAATTTATATTTTACTGGCGATGGGGCATTAAAAGATGCAGATGGCAATTACAGAATTACCGGAAGGGTTGATGATGTACTGAACGTAAGCGGCCATCGCATTGGTACTGCAGAAGTTGAGAATGCCATTAACATGCACGCTGGTGTGGTGGAGAGCGCTGTAGTTGGTTATCCGCATGATGTAAAAGGGCAAGGCATTTATGCTTATGTTATTTATAATGGTCATCATGGCGATGAGGAAAGCAGAAGAAAAGATATTTTACAAACTGTTACCAGGGTAATTGGTGCCATTGCCAAGCCAGATAAAATTCAATTTGTAATTGGCCTGCCAAAAACCCGCAGCGGAAAAATAATGCGTCGCATTTTAAGAAAGATTGCCGAAGGTGAAATGGAAAACCTGGGCGATACATCAACACTGCTTGATCCCGGAGTGGTTGAAGATATTAAAAACGGAAAGTTATAATCAATCGTTTTTAATTTCTTTGAAAATATTTTCGCAGGCGTTTAATTTTATTTCGCCTTCACGAAATACTTTTTTCTCTTCATCTTCTTCTGTTTCAAATTTCATTTTATAAATACCTGCTTTCAATTCGTAGAGTGTTTCCTGGTTTTTTGGCAAGATTTTTAAAGATAAAATACCTGGTTCATACATATTTCCATTTCGTCTGTACAGGCTTACCAGCACGGGTTTATTCGTTGAATTTTTAATAGTAAAATCGCTGATATTCTTAATTGAGCAACTGTCTTTTCTTTCAACAACAGTTTGCGGCAAAGGCATCAGATACCTGGGCATTTTAAAAACACGAACCAGTTCTACCAGGGTTTTACCGCCTTCAATAATGTTTGCCGCTGTATTATTCTGTGCAGATGTATTGATGTTTATCAGAACAACTGCTGTTAAAATGAATGCTCTCATAATCTTAGTTTTAATTTTGATCTTCTTATAACGAGGATGCTTTTTCTTTTCAGTTTACATAAAGAAAAAAGGGTGCAATAAAAAAAGCCCCGTAAACGAGGCTCTTTTAAATAAAATTTCATAAAAAATCAATATCCAAATATCTGTTCTAAACTCAGCCTTTTCAACTCACCATATTTTTTCATTGTTTCTTCACTTACTTTTTTGTCAGATGCTACAACACAATAAGTGTAAGGTTTGTTGGCAATGTATTCAGTGTGAAATTGTTTCAGCTCGTTATAACCGATCTTATCAACTGCGGTATAGGTTTTCTTACGAATGTCATCCGTTAAACCTTTGCGCTGTGCAGTAAGATAATTAAAAATTATACCATCCTGTGTGATACGTCCTGTTTCAATATCTTTTTTAATGCCTTCACGGGCGAACTTAACATTTTCAGCCACGTTAGGA
The DNA here is from genome assembly GCA_046596765.1 of Ferruginibacter sp. Taxonomy (GTDB): domain Bacteria; phylum Bacteroidota; class Bacteroidia; order Chitinophagales; family Chitinophagaceae; genus Ferruginibacter. Next base: position 4,415 of record JBKJLT010000291.1, read on the forward strand.
AGGTCGTTCAGTAATTCATTCATGGCAATAATAGATTCGTCGAATTTATCAGCCTGGCAACCTACATAAGCCAGTGTGTAAAACGGATCTTCTTTTTTATCGGGTACTGCATAAAAGGCAAAGGTAGAGTAAGCAAGTGCCTTACTTTCCCGGATGGTTTGAAAAACCAATGCCCCCATACCGCCCCCAAAATAATTGTTGAAGATATCAATAACCGGTTCTTTATCTGCACTGTACTGTGCCGTGTTACGAACCCAGCGTATTTCACTTTGCACCATATTGTAATCTGCAAATAATACTTCGTTTTTAGTTTGGGTTGTATTCATGAATGTAACAGGAGCTTTTGCTGTTGTAAATGCAGCCGGAATAGTATGCACGCTTTTTAACCCTGCTGTAAGTTGCACCAGTGGTGCCGGACCATAATATAATATCTTATGGGCATTACTATTCAGGCCATGTAAAATATTTACAAGTTCATCAGCAGTTGTGTTATTCAATTCATCATTACTCATGGTATAATTAAACGGATTATTCGGGCCATATCTGGCATAGCTAACCAGGCCATTCATAATGGCTCCCTTATTTGCTTTTGCATCTGTACGTGATTTGCTGATCCTTGCTTTTAAGGATTTTAATGCCGCTTCATCAGCCTTGCAGTTTTTTAAAACATCTTCGAATAATCTGACCGCTTCATTAAAATTTTCCTGTAAGCCTTCAATAGTAACTGTGGTAAATTCTGTTGAGGCAGCTACATTAAAGCTACAGGCAATTTTATAAAACGCCTTGGTAATTTCCTCTGCACTCATTTTATCGGTGCTTAAAAACTGCAGGTATTGCGCAGCAAGGCTTAATTTCTTATCGTTCCAGGTTCCGGTTTCAAACCTGTAGCGTAGGCGAAAAAGGCTGTTGTCTTTATTCTGTACATACAAAACTTCAGCAGGACCGACCTTTGATTTCTGCAGGTCTTTATTATAATCGAGCCAAACAGGTTTTACCGGTGTAGCCGGCATATTGTTTACCGATTTAACAAAATTTGATTGTGCATCACGATTTGTTTCTACAGGTGTAATGGCAGGCTTATCTACTTTAATAATATTTTTATCTTCGCCTTTGCGTTTTAAAATAACTACATAATTATCCTGAAAATATTTATTGGCAAACGCAACAATATCTTTTTTGGTAAGCTTCGATAACTGATCGGTATAAGCAACCTGCTGCTGCCAGTTAAGTTCCGAAGTGAAGGCATCCATCAGATCACTGGCCCTTTCTGAATACTTTTCTGTTCCCTGTATTTTATTTTTCTTTTGGTTGTTGATGATGGACGTGATGAGGTTATCATCGAAATTTCCTTTCTTCAGATTTTCAATTTCACCCAGCATCAATGCTTTAACGTCTTCTAAAGATTGGCCCAGTGTTGGGCGGCCCTGCATGTATAAAACGCCATAGTCGATCAATGTAAATGCCGATGCAGATGCACCCAACAGTTTTTGTTTCTTAACCAGATTCAGATCCATGAGGCCTGCTTTGCCGTTGGTAAGAATTTGCCCAACAAGATCAGCCAGTAAAACATCTTTTGATTTATTGCCCGGCAAGCGGTAACCAATGGTAACATTTTCAGCATCGGGGCCAACAACTTCGGCATTAATTGGTGCTGTAATCGGTTGCTCATTTTGAAAATTATATTTAGGAACAGGTTTATCCTGCATGTACCCAAATGTGGCTGCCACTTTTTTAATCATCACATCAGGGTTAAAATCGCCGCTCATTATAACTCCCATATTGTTGGGTACATAATAGGTGTTGAAGTATTTTCTTATTTCAACAAGCGATGGATTTTTTAAATGCTCAATGGTGCCAATGGTTGTCTGCAATCCGTAGTTATGATTTTTAAACAGTTCTGCAAACAGTTTTTCAAAAACACGTCTGCCGTCATTATCCAGTCCACGGTTTTTTTCTTCATATACAGCTTCCAGCTCAGTATGAAAAATTCGCAGTATCGGATTCCTGAAACGTTCGCCCTGCACGGCTAAATATTTGTCAATAGCACTGGCTGGCACATCATCGGTATAAACAGTTTGCTCAAAAGAAGTAAACGCATTGGTGCCCTGTGCACCCATCGAGCTCATCATCTTATCATACTCATTGGCAATGGCGTATTTAGAGGCTACACCGGATACAGAATCTATGCGGTGATAAATGGCTTTGCGTTTTTCAGAGTCGGTTGTTTTATTATATTCTTCGTACAATGCATCAATTTTATCAAGCTCGGGTTTTTCTTTTGCCCAATCAAGTGAGCCGTATTTATCAGTTCCTTTAAATAACATGTGCTCCAGGTAATGTGCAAGACCTGTGTTGGTAGCCGGATCTGTTTTGCTGCCGGCTTTAGTAGCTACATAACATTGAATACGGGGATCTTTACTGGCAGGACTCAAAATAACTGTAAGACCATTCTTTAAAGTATAAAACCTGGCTTTTGCCGGATCGTTTGTTACATATTTGTAAGTGTATCCACCAGAAGTAGCTTCTTTCCACTCGTATTTGCTGGTTTGTGCAAACGCTGTAACTGTGCCTGTAAGCAGTAATACAATAAGCAACTGTTTTAAAATTCGCATATAAATTTTTGTTTGGTGATTTAAATGAGCAGCTAAAGTACAGATTCCCGCAGTTAATTTTATACCATTCGCAACATTATTAACTTTACATTTGAAAAAAACGAACTGGTATATGACCCGATTTTTTAAATTCCTCCTTCGAACCATTGTTGCTCTTTTTATTTTATTAAATATAATTGTAGCTTTTCATGCTTATAAATTCACTCATTTTTATAATAATGGCGAAATATCTATAAAAAAGAATGATGAAAAATCAGGTTGGGATAAAACCAAAGAGATGCTTTTTGGTATTAATGCCCAAAAGAAAAGGAATGATGTTACAACCGATTCTTCTTTTAAAACCATTTATTTAACTACACAAGATAGCTTGAAACTGGAAGCCTGGTACATTGCTGCCGACAACAGCAAAGGAACAGTTATACTTTTTCATGGACATGGCGGCAATAAATCAGGCGTAATAAAAGAGGCTGAATCTTTCAATAAAATGGCTTACAATACTTTGCTGGTTGATTTCAGGGCGCATGGCAATAGTGGCGGAAATAGCTGCACCATTGGTTATGATGAAAGTGAAGATGTAAAACTGGCTTTTGATTATATAAAAGCCAAAGGAGAAAAGAACATAGTGCTGTGGGGAATTTCCATGGGAGCTTCTACCATTACCAAAGCGGTAAAAGATTACCAGCTTGAGCCGCAAAAAGTAATTTTAGAAATGCCCTTTGGTACTATTAAAGATGCTGTTAGGGGCCGCTTAAAAATTATGGGGCTTCCCGCAGAACCTATTGGAACATTGCTAACTTTTTGGGGAGGAACGGAAAATGGTTTTTGGGCCTTTGGCATGAAGCCACAGGAATATGCTTCCAGTATTAAATGCCCGGTGTTGCTGCAATGGGGCCTTAATGATACAAGGGTGAGCAAATCTGAAGAGGATATTTTATTTAAAAATATCCCCAACACAAATAAAAAGTTTATGATTTACGAAACTGCCGGTCATGAAAGCCTTTGTAAAAAAGAAAATGCAAAATGGGAGGCAGAAGTAGGTAGTTTTTTGAAATAAAAGGTTTTAAGAATGAGTAAATGCTGCTTAGTTTTTTGGTTGCTATTTTTTTTCTCATATCAATCCGGCTATGCCCAGGAATCAGATATTATTTTAAAGGTTTTTAAAAAAAATACACCAAATAAAACTTACAAATTTAAAAATAAAGCTGACGGCGAAAACTTCATAAACTATTTAGGAAAGCTAAAAAACAAAAATGGGAAAGAATATAAAATAGTAACGTCTATCTGGAGATGGGGAAATGATATGCACAGGGCTACCAGCAATATTCTTGTTTATAATCAGGAAAATAAATATCTGGGCAGGTTTCATCTCTCTATGGATTATGATATTCCAGATAAGATAAGTAAAAACAAATTGGTCTTTCTAAATAATAATATGAATAAAGATGAAGATTGCGATCCAAAATTAATTACAGTAGTAAGTTTCTATCATGGAATTCCGTCAAAATTCTTTTTAAAATGTAAAGGCCAACATGGTGACCAGATTTATTTTTCCGAGTAATTCTTTGATTAAAATGACCGACCCTAAAAAAATATCCATTCTTGACTATACCTATGAGTTACCTGCTAACAGGATTGCACTACATCCGCTGTCAGAACGGGATGCATCAAAACTCCTCATTTATAAAAATGGAGAAATAAAGGAAGATGTTTATAAAAATGTTGCAGATTATTTGCCTGCCGAAAGCCTGCTCATCTTCAACAATACCAAAGTAATTAAAGCCCGTATCCGTTTTCAAAAAAACACCGGTGGTATTATTGAAATATTTTTGCTTGAACCTTACCTTGCAGATTATACATCTACTTTATCTGCAACAAAAAAAACTACCTGGAAGTGTATGATTGGCGGAGTGAGTAAATGGAAAGAGGGAGAATTGGCAATGGGCAGTCGGCAGTCGGCAATAGGCAATGGGCAACCCGCAGGGTTCTGCGGATGGGCATTGAAAGCAAAATTAATTGAAAAGATTACTGACGCTTATGTAGTTGAATTTAACTGGGAAGATGGTAAAAGTTTTGCTGAAGTGCTGGAACTTGCCGGTGATATTCCGCTGCCGCCATACATTAAAAGAAAAACTGAGGAAGAAGATACCGCAAGATATCAAACCATTTATGCTGCTGATGAAGGATCGGTTGCTGCACCAACTGCAGGGCTGCATTTTACTGAAACAGTTTTTAACCGTATTGCTGAAAAAAATATACAAACCGGTTTTGTAACGCTGCATGTTGGTGCCGGTACATTCAAACCCGTTAAAGCAGCTACCATGCAGGATCATGAAATGCATGCCGAGTGGATTGATGTTGGTTTTGAAATGATTGAAACGCTGATTGCACAGCATGATAAAACCATTGTTGCAGTTGGCACAACATCATTAAGAACGCTGGAAAGCCTTTACTGGATGGGCGTTAAAGCTACCCTTGAACCAG
>JBKJLT010000455.1:0-3711 GCA_046596765.1 Ferruginibacter sp.
GATAGCAAATGAGCTGGTAAAATAAATAACACCAAATATAATTTCATAATAGGCCAATGTGCGTTGGCTGAAATCCTGAGCGTAATTCGACTAAGCTCATTACCGAAGGGGTGTGCAATGGCCTGGTGCGAAAGCTTTTGCCCGCAGGGCCCTGTGGGGCAAATACCGGTTGGCCTATCTAAAAAGTACAATCGGAATAACCAATATACCGGCTTTGCCCTGCCAGTATTATTAAATTACTAAAAGCAACAGGTAAACCATTGTGGTTTTATATTTGTTGTGTTTAAACAGATGAAAAAAATTACAGCTACATTAACTGTTCCTTTACTACTACTGTCATTTTTAATTGGCTGCTCTGTAAGTAATAATCCCATGCGGCATCAACTTAAATTACTGCAAAAAGGAATTCTTAAAGACGATAGCAGTTTCGTATATCACCTTCCTTACCAGGAAAACAAAACCCATTTACTGGTACAGGGTTATTTTAGCCATTATACTCATATGCACCGGGCTGCACTTGATTTTAAAATGAAGAAGGGTACAAAAGTTTGTGCTGCAAGGGAAGGTGTGGTTGTGCGTATAAAAAAAGATGGCAGCCGTGGTGGTACAAGTATTAAGTACCGACCCGATGGAAATTATATTGTTATTCAGCATGAAGACAGCACCAGATCTGGCTACTGGCATTTAAAACACGATTCCATTTTTGTAAAGGTTGGAGATATTGTAAAGCAGGGACAGGTAATCGGCCTTAGTGGCAATAGTGGTTATACCTATTTTCCGCATTTGCATTTTATTGTTTGGCGGTACGAAAAAAACGATAAATGGACACAAGTCGGCACACGGTTTCAAACCCAGAAAGGAATCCGTTATCTTCGGCCTTTAAGATTTTATCGTAATAAATTAACAACCAATTAAACCAGGTGAGCTTACCAGAAATTTACCAGCAGTTTATTGCAGATATGCAACACACCCGGTGGTTTGAGTATGTTGCTGTGTTCGCAGGTATTGCCAGCGTGTGGTACTCCCGTGCCGAAAACATTCTGGTTTACCCGGTTGGATTGATCAACACAATCATCTACATCTACATAAGTTATGAAGGACATTTGCTGGGCGAAGCCACTGTAAATTTATATTATACCATCATGAGCATTTCGGGCTGGTACATGTGGACCAGGAAAGACCAGCGAAAAGAAATTGTACTGCACATTACTTATTCTAGTAAAAAAGACTGGTGGCAGCAGATCGCTTTCTTCCTGTTTTTTTACAGCAGCATTTTTGCCGCACTTACATATTTTAAAACAGCTTTTTTTGATGGCGTTATTCCCTGGGCCGATGCCTTTGCCTCTGCAACGGCTTTTACAGGTATGTGGCTCATGATAAAAAAGAAAATAGAAAGTTGGTACTGGTGGATCGCCACAAACATTGCTTCTATACCGTTATACTTTGTAAAACATTATGTGTTTACCAGTGTTTATTATGTGGTGTTATTGGTAATGGCCGTATTTGGTTTATTTGAGTGGATGAAAAAAGTTAAACATACTAAAGCATGAGCTACTGCACATATATCTGTTCGCTAAAACCGGGCAAACAATTGGTTCACAAAATTTATCATGATACTCAATATGGTTTCCCTATTGATGATGATAATGAATTATTCTGCCGTTTGATTTTGGAGATAAACCAGGCCGGCCTTAGCTGGACCACCATCCTGAACAAACAGGAAACTTTCCGCAAAGCTTATCACAATTTCAATATAAAAAAAGTGGCCGCTTATAAAGAGAAAGATTTTGAAAGGCTGATGAACGATGCAGGCATCATACGCAACCGGCTTAAAATAAATGCAGCAATTGAAAATGCAAAAGCAATGCTGGCGCTGCAAAAAGAATTCGGTTCTTTTAAAGCCTGGCTGGCGCATCATCACCCAAAAAATAAAGAAGAATGGACAAAACTCTTTAAAAAAATATTTAAGTTTACCGGCGGCGAAATTGTGAACGAATTTATTATGAGCACAGGCTACCTACCCGGTGCACATGATGCAGATTGCCCGGTGCATAAAAAAGTTTTAAAAGCCAAACCCATGTGGAACAGGAAATAAAAAATAATGATAAAAAAAATTGTCATCATAGGGCCCGAATCAACAGGCAAAAGCACCTTGTGTAAGCAGCTTGCTGCACATTACAACACAATCTGGGTAAAAGAATATGCCAGGGAATATCTTTTAAAAAACGGTACTGCTTATACTTATGAGAATTTACTGGACATTGCTAAAGGGCAGGTGAGCAGTGAGCAGTTGGCAGTTGACAGTTGGCAGTTAGCGAACAAATCTAAAATCGGAAATCTAAAATCTGCAATTTTCATTGATACCGATATGTACGTTATGAAAGTATGGTGCGAATTTGTTTTTGAAAAATGCCATCACTGGATACTTAACCGCATTGCGGAAAGAAAATACGATTTATACCTTTTGTGCAATATTGATTTGCCTTGGGTCAAAGATGAACTGAGAGAATATCCAGATCTGGAAAGCCGCCAGAAAATATATTGTTATTATAAAGACATTATGGTAAATCAAACCGTACCGTGGGTAGATATTAGCGGTGATTATGAAGCAAGACTAGGGAAAGCAATTAAAGCTGTAGATACATTACAATAGAATCATCTTACTATTTCCTGCACATCCGCATCTCCGGCCAGGTTACTCATCTGCCGCATAATATTTCCGGAGCGTCCGGCAACATAACCGCTCAGTGGTTTTACGGTAAAGCGTTTGGGATTGGGTAAAGAGGCGGCAATTTGTGCGGCTTCTGCAGCCGTTAAATTCTTCGCATCTTTATTAAAATATTTTTTTGCAGCAGCCTGCACACCAAAAATACCGGGGCCCATTTCTGCTACATTTAAATACCGTTCAAGTATGGTTCTTTTTGTCCAGATGCCTTCAATGGAGAAAGTAAAAAATACTTCAATTCCCTTCCTTATAAATCCACCGCCCTGCCAGAGAAAAATATTTTTTGCAACCTGCTGGCTGATGGTGCTGGCGCCTCTTACTTTATTGGGGTGCCGCTTGTTGTACTTCATTGCCAGTTTTATGGCTTTAATATCAAAACCATCGTGATCGGGAAATTGCTGGTCTTCGCTTACCATTACTGCCAGTTTTATATTGGTGCCCATATTATCATAACTCACATAATCACGGCTTAGGCCATGGCCCTGAAATATGCTGCCAAGCTGTGTTAAAGTAATGGGCGGGTTAAAAATAAGGCCCAGTAATAAATACAAAGTAGACGAGATGTAGGCTATAAAAAAAACTTCACGAAAAACAATGGCCGCCTTCTTTACAAATTCAATATGGCGCAGCCAGAAATAATAAACGGAGCCAACAACAAGTAGAACTACTCCCACGATCAGCATTTTTATTTTGAGGTTTTCAACTGCAAAACCAACAACAGAAATTTTTTGAATAAGAAAAACAAGGAACCAGATAATATGAAGCACAAAGACCCAGAAAAAGATTCTTTTAAGTAGCAGCCAGGCTTTTTTCATTTTTTATATTTACCCTAATGTTTTAACAATGTATAAATAATACCTGCCAATATTACAAAACCAAAAATAAGATAGAGCACACCCGATACCCGGTTAATAATAAGTATCACCCGGTCGCTTAATTTTTGGCCGATATATCCGGCACCTAACACCTTGCCAACATCTGCCACC
>JBKJLT010000476.1:0-3613 GCA_046596765.1 Ferruginibacter sp.
TTATGAATTACCAGGAACAACAGACCTGTTATTGCCAAACACCACTACATCCGGCTTAATGCATTATAATGCAGCAAAGAATAATCAGATCAAATTAGGGTCTTATTGGTACGAAAACAGGTTCCTTTAAACAATGCAACAGCATGATCATTTTGATTACTGATAGTGATATGATACAATCCCGTACTTTTTCCATTATGTAATTCTTTTGCTTCTGCTATAAGAACATCTCCTACATGCACCGGTTTTATAAAGTTGATGGAAGTATCTAATGCAACAGATAAATTATTGCGGTTGTTGCAGGCAAATGCAAAAGCACTATCTGCTAAACTAAAAGCAATGCCACCGTGTACAATACCAAAGCCATTGATCATTTCTTTGCGAACGGTCATTTTTATTTTACTGTAACCATCTTTAATATCTAATACTTCAATACCAAGCCACTGACTAAACAGATCGTTTTCCATCATGTGGTTTACTACTTGTTGTGCTGTGGGCATGTTTTTTAGTTAATAATAATTAATTATTTTCCCTTAAACTCCGGGCTTCTTTTTTCTAAAAACGCATTTATCCCTTCGGTATAATCTTGTGTAAGTGCTGCTTTTTGCTGGTATTCATCTTCAATCGCTAACTGTTCGTCCCAGCTACTTACCAATGATTGGTTTAATGCATGTTTTGTGTAAGCAAGTCCTTTTGTTGGCATTTGTGCCAGTGTTTGCGCAATCTTTTTGCTTTCTTCTTCAAAGGTTGCATCCTCAAAAACTTTGTAAATCATTCCCATTTTTTCTGCGTCGGTTGCTGAAACTTTATCGCCTGTCATCATTAAAGCACTTGCTTTTTGCCAGCCAATTAAACGTGGCAAAGTAAAGGTGCCACCACTATCGGGTATTAAACCAATTTTGCTGAACGCCTGAATGAAGGATGCTGATGCTGTTGCAACAACTACATCGCAACATAAAGCGATATTTGCTCCGGCTCCGGCGGCAACACCGTTAATGCCTGCTACAACTGGCTTTGGCATGTTTCGTATTCTTTTTACAATGGGGTTGTAATGCTCACTTAGAATTTGAGCTATCTCAATTTTGTCATCGCCAACAAGCTCACTGATATCCTGCCCGGCACAAAAAGCTTTGCCGGCACCGGTAATATAAACTGCTCTTACTTCATGCAGGGAAGCCGCTTCATCTAATTTTGCCTGCATAAGTAAAGCCATCTCCCGGTTAAATGAATTGAATTTTTCCGGCCGATTGAGCGTGATGTAAGCAACCGCATTTTTTATTTCAAATAATATTGACGACATGATGCTTTTTTTATAATAATTATACTTCGAAACTTTTAACTTCTTTATGCTGTAATAAAAAATCATTTATGGCATCGTAGTTTCTGTCTGGCGAACTGATTCGGTAAATGAAAACTGCATCTGAATTTTCTTTAACTGTTTTCATACACCTGAAGTCCATGTCATTTACAGCAAAAAAACTTTCAAGCTCCTGCTTAAAATTATTGCCGAGTGCTATTGTCTTTATCCTGTAATCTTTTACTTTATGAAACCGGTTAATAAAGCGTTGCACCGGTTCTAAAACAAACAAAGCAATAACCACCATTCCTGATACAACAACGGCCAGCGGATAATTGTGATAACCAATTGCCATGCCCAGCGCAGCAGTTACCCAAATAAGCGCAGCAGTAGTTAAGCCGTTTACGGTAATGCCCTCTTTAAAAATTACACCGGCACCAATAAAACCGATGCCTGTAACTATGTTGCTGGCAATCCTGTCGGTACTTGCGCCGCCAATTTCTTTTGAGAGGATGGTGTATAAACAGGAACCCACACAAATCAATATCATGGTTCTAAACCCGGCTGGCTTACTGCGGAACTCTCTTTCCAAACCAATGATGGCGCCAATTATAAATGCAACTGAAACCTGTGCTGCTTCTTCAAAATAAACTGAGATATCCATATAAAATATTAAAAACAACCGCTGAATTGCGTTGGTAAAGATAATAATTCCATGTTGCGTGTTAGCCTAAAGCCAAATTAAAAGATTGCCGGATAAATAAATGGGTTTATTTTACCCAATACAGTTGATGAAACTTTTGATTGCCGGTTAAAATAGTTGAAAAATAAAGCCCCCGATCAGGGGAACAATCCTTTAAGTTCTTTAAATTAGCCTAACCAAAACTAATCATCATGAAAATATTAAAACTGGCTTATCTTTTTTTGTCGTGTATTATTTTTTGCAGTTGCGATTTTAAATGTTCGGTTGGCGATAACAAGCAGGCTGTAAAAATAAAGCCAGTCACATCAGACGACAATACCACGCTCAACGGTGCTATTATAAAAAATGACATTGACCTGGAAGTAACGGGTGTAAAACTAAAGGAGGCATACCTGGTAGATGCGGATAATAATTTATTGAAAGAGAATGTAGCAGCGGTTGGCGAAAAAATTTATGTAGTAATTAAACTGGATACCGGTTGGGTAAAAGAAAACGGTAAATCATTTATTGGTGCCGGTGAACGGATCTCAACTCAGTCGGGCGCAGTGATTGTGGATGCTGAAGATATTTTTAAAGAACAAGAGTTAACAGGCATTGATGCTGAAGATTCGAAAGTGATTAGCCTTTCTGCAGTAATAACGGATGCGAAGCAGGGAGTAAATGATTTTGTAGTAAAGTTCAGGATTTGGGATAAAAAAGGCCAAGGAGAAGTAAAAGGCAAATATAACTTCAGTCTAAAAAAGTAGTAGGCTATTTTAATGGCATTTAAAATAATCAAAAGGCTCTTTACAGTCGTTACACTGGTATAGTGCCTTGCAGGCAGTACTGCCAAACTCACTAATGAGTCTTGTGTTGGTTGAATTACATTGAGGGCATTCAATTACAAAGTCTGACGACTCGCCTGACCGTGTTATTGAATGTGGTGCCGCAATACCATAAGCTTTAAGCTTTCTTTTTCCTGCTTCACTCATCCAATCTGTTGTCCAGGCCGGAGCCAGCACAGAAGTTATTTTTATGTTTGAATATCCATTTTCAATCAATGCCAGTTTTATGTTCATGGCAATCATATCCATGGCGGGACAGCCGGTGTAGGTGGGTGTGATGATTACTTCAACTTCATCGCCATTTATTTTCACATCTCTTACAATGCCCAGATCGGTAATGGTTAAAACGGGTACTTCGGGGTCGGCAACCTGCTCAAGAATTTTCCAGATGTTTTGCGTTGATATGGTTATTGCGGTTACCATTCAGCATTGGGGTATGTTCTTTGTAAATACTGTAGGTCAGTTAAAATAAAACCAAGGTGCTCAGTGTGTACACCTTGTTTACCACCTGTTTGCATAAAAAATTTTTCAGGCACCGGTAATGTTGCTTCTTCAAAAATTGAATTTACTTTCTTCATCCAGTCTTCTTTTAATAAAGCAACATCAAAACCTGCTTCTAATTCGTAGGCTACAGGTAAAAACATTTCACCGGTATATCTCCATAATTCATCAATGGCTTTTAACATGCGTTGATGACTTTCCCCCGTTCCATCACCCAGGCGTACAACCCACTCGCTGCTCCAGCGCTGGTGATAAGTAACTTCTTTTAAAGCCTTTGCAGCTATGGCA
>JBKJLT010000590.1:0-6133 GCA_046596765.1 Ferruginibacter sp.
CGCAACTTTCGCTTTAATACAGCCAGGCCTAATACACATATACATGTAAGCAGTGGCATGGATTGGTTTGATGCAAAAGTTGAAATTGAATTTGGCGAACAGCGTGTTGGTATTGAACAAATAAAAAGTGCGCTGGTTAATAAACAATCCTTTGTTCAATTGAACGATGGCACATTAGGCATATTGCCCGATGAATGGCTTAAAAGATATTCGCTGTTGTTTAAGGTTGGCGATGGCAGGAGCGACCAGTTACGCTTATCCAAATACCACATGAGTGTGATTGATGAGTTGTACGAAAACAGGGATGAAAAAGAATTAAGTTTTGAGTTGGATGAAAAATATGAGCGCCTGAAAGCCTTTAAAAACATTCCTGAAACGCCTGCTCCCGAACACTTACAGGCTATCCTGCGCCCTTATCAAACCTCCGGATTTCAATGGCTCAATTATTTAAACGATGTTGGCTGGGGTGGTATTCTGGCAGATGATATGGGTTTGGGTAAAACCGTACAGGCGTTAAGTATGCTGCATCATTATAAAGAAATTACCGGAGGGTTAAAAGCGCTGGTAGTTTGTCCTACAACATTGATCTATAACTGGCGTAACGAAGTGCAGAAATTTTCGCCTTCTTTGTCTTTTCATATTCATCATGGCAGCATCAGAACCCGTAGTATAGAAGAATTAAGTACACACAATATCATCATTACAACTTACGGCACCCTGCGCAGCGATATACAGGTATTGCTGAAAATGAATTTTGACTATGTAGTACTGGATGAAAGCCAGGCTATAAAAAACCCGGCATCAAAAGTTACCAGGGCCGCCGGTTTGCTGAATGCAAAAAACAGGCTTTGCATGAGCGGTACGCCTTTACAGAATAACACTTTCGATATTTTTGCACAAATGAATTTCTTAAACCCGGGACTGCTGGGTAATATGGAATTTTTTAGAAACGAATTTGCAACACCTATTGATAAATTTGGTGAGCAGGAACAAAAAGAACATTTACGCAAACTGTTATTTCCTTTTATCTTACGCCGTACTAAAGAACAGGTGGCAAAGGACTTACCAGATAAAACAGAAACCATTTTGTTTTGCGAAATGGAAACAGAACAACGCAAGGTTTACGAGGCTTACCGTAACAGTTACAGGGAGAAAATATTGGGTACTATTGATCAGCAGGGAATTGGTAAATCGCAGTTAACTATTTTGCAGGGCCTGATGAAGCTGCGTCAGATATGCGATAGCCCGGCTATTTTGAATGAGGAAGAAAAATATCCAAATCATTCCATTAAGCTTGACGAACTGGCCAGGGAAATTGAAGAAAACATCGGCAATCATAAGGCACTTATTTTCTCCCAGTTTTTGGGTATGCTGGCTTTAATAAAAAAGAAACTGATTGAAGACGGTATTCCTTTTGAATATTTTGATGGTAGTACATCGGCACCCGACAGGGAAAAGGCGATTCAGAATTTTCAGAACAATGATGAGTGCAGGGTGTTTTTAATTTCGCTGAAAGCAGGTGGTGTGGGTTTAAACTTAACCGCTGCCGATTATGTATATATTGTTGATCCCTGGTGGAACCCTGCTGTAGAGCAACAGGCCATTGACCGTACACACCGTATTGGCCAAACCAAAAATATTTTTGCTTATCGTATGATTTGTGTAGATACCATTGAAGATAAAATTCTGCAACTGCAGGAAAAGAAACGAAAATTAGCCAGCGAGCTCATTGCCGATGATGCCAGCTTTGTAAAAGCACTTTCCAAATCAGATGTGGAGTATCTGTTCAGTTAACCAGGCTTTATAAGCAATAATTTTTTTCTGCAATTATGATGAAATGAAATTTTTCAGCCTTTCAAAATCACGATTGCTTCCGTTTTGAAAAAAGTTTTTTATGGCATCGCCAAAAAACTTAATAATTACATTTAGAGCAGAGTGCTGTGTTGTGGTATAGTTTTTCATACATCAGATTTTGAATGTCAAAAATACGGACACGTTACACAGATTGTCAAGAGCGGTTTTGCTTAATTTTCAGGAGGGTAATTTCCGAACAGGGATTCGTTATTTTACTGCCTGTCTGTTAAAACTACCACCGAACCTGCGACTTTTTTTGTAGTAACGGATCGGGTAAACATCAGGGTTTTGCCTGAGCTTACCAATAAGACTCTTGATTGCCTGCACCACTATATGGCCGGATTTTTCCTGGTTGGGGGTTTTGATCATGGATTAAATGTTTAGAGTATTAATGATTAACGACAGGTATTATTCAATTATTGCATAGCATGTGTTAATTTTAATGAGAAGATTTAACGGCAAGAAAAATCAATTTTTATAATGCTAACAAATCCCATTGTAAACAGGATTACAATTTACCCGGTAAAATCACTGGATGGAGTTTCGTTACTAAAGGCGCAGATTGGCAACGGAGGTTGTTTAATGCACGACAGGGAATATGCAATTGTTGACATCAAGGGCAAATTTGTGAAAGGAAAAAATAATGATCTGATTTATCTCCTGAGATCAAAAATTGATTTCGAAAATGAAATTATTTCTTTCAGGTACGAACCTGAAGATGGCTGGAGTAGTTTTCATCTGCATAAAGATCAATCAGCAATCAACGAATTCCTTTCTCAGTTTTTTAAAATGCCTGTTACACTTATCAGAAATACCGAAGGAGAATTTTTGGATATACCTGTACAAAGTGGCGTAACCGTTTTATCACAAGCCAGCCTGGAAAAGATTGGTACCTGGTTTAATGATATGAATTTGCAAGAAACGAGAAAACGTTTCAGGGCAAGCATTGAAATTACGGGGGCGCCCGCATTTTGGGAGGACCAACTTTTTTTGGAAGAAGGTACAGCCATTGAATTTACAATTGGTGAAGTTACATTTTATGGAATCAGTCCACGTGCAAGATGTGTTGTGCCAACACGCCATCCACAAACAGGAGAAGTAATTCATGGTTTTCCTAAAATATTTGCGCAACAAAGAACCAAGACTTTACCAACATGGTCCACTTTAACCGATTATGGCCATGCTTACTACTTATCAGTTGATTGCTATATACCACCCGCAGAATTTGGAAAATGGATTGCAGTTGGTAATGAAATAATAATCATCGGCATTAAAACATTAACCGGGCCTGCTTTGCTTCATTAACACAAAATTTTTACGTTTCATTTTTTCTGGCATTGTATTTGGCTTACTTATTTGAACCAAATTTATTTATATGAAAAAGTTTTTGTTTAGTATGCTGTTAACCTTTGCAACCATTGCATTTGTAAACACATCAAGCGCACAGGTAAAAGTAAATATTAATTTAGGAGATCAGCCAGAATGGGGGCCTGCAGGCCATAACTACGCTGAGTATTATTATATGCCAGATATTGAAACCTATTATTATGTACCCAAAAAGCAATTTGTATACTATTCAGGCAACCAATGGGTTTTTGCCAACACGCTGCCGCCCACATATGCAGGTTATAATTTATACTCAGGATATAAAGCAGTTTTTAATACGCCCGATGCCTATAAACAATTTAATACGCACAAAGTAAAATATGTAAAGTTTAAGAATTACGGTGGCAAGCAGGTGATTATTAAAAACCACCACGATAATGGAAATCATTATGGCCAGTATAAAAATAAAGGCAAGGGAAACGGCAACAATAAAGGCAATGGAAACAGCAACGGTAAAAGCAATGGAAAAGGCAATGGTAAAAAAGGTAATTAGCTTTAAAAAAACTATAAATACAAAGCCACCTAAGGGTGGTTTTTGTGTTTTATAACCTTTCCGTGTTCATGCATTGGTTTAAAAAAGATTTAGCTACTTTCACCACATTAATACAATGGATATACTTTTAGACATACTGAATGAAATGGTTAAGGCACACCCCACATCAAACTTTGTAAATAGTTTGCATCATCAATATTGCAACCGTGGTGGCTTAAGCAAAAAGCAACTGGAGGGCCTGCATAGCAAAGCATCGAAAACAGCAAACATTTCTCAGGGAAAACTTGCAACTTTAGAAGCCATCATTAAAAAGAAGCCAACAAGGGAACGGGCTGCGGCAACCATATCGGCACCATTACCTGTAAAAGATGATGCAGTTGGTAAAAAGATATCTGCCATACTGGAAAAATACCCTCAACACAAAAGATTGCTTTTTTTTAAATCGAAGTTTGATAATAATGAAAATGTATCTGCATTGGAAATTGCAGAGATAGAAAAATTTGGAAAGTTGTTGCTTCGGTGAGTCACCCCCAAAGGGTGGCTCACCGCTTAAGAAGCTCACCGACATAAAACAGGTAACAAAAAAGATAGCCTATTTTCAAACTGGGTGAGCCACCCTTGCTGGGGTGACTCACCCTAGCAACAAAATATATCTGCCATGGAAATTGCAGAAATAGAGAAGTTTGGAAAGCTGTTGTTGAAATAATTCCGGTGAGTCACCCCAAAAGGGTGGCTCACCGCATAAGAAGCTCACTGAAATAAAACTGGTAACAAAAAAGCTAGCCTGTTTTCAAACCGGGTGAGCCACCCTTATTGGGGTGACTCACCCTATATCAAATTTGGAAAGCTGCTGGTAGAATGATTTTACTTCCTCATAAACACCTGCGCCGCCGCATCGTTCTTTAAAAAGATAATCATGCTTTTATCTTTCAGGTAAACCATCTTACGTGATTCTCCCTTTACATTTAATCCATTTTCGGCAGGCGATACAGGCATGAAATTTCCACCGCCAGTGCCTTTTAAAAGCAGTGCCGAGGTTGCATCATACACACCCGTCATCACAGCAGCATCGTTGCTGTTACCGCAAACCAATATGTCTTTTATTCCATCGCCATCCAAATCATCAACAATCATATCGTTAATGGTAGAAAGCTGCGCTCTTTCCGGAAAAGGAATAAAACGGAAAGTATTATTGCCTTCGTTCATTAGCACGCCCGATTCAAAAAAATTGGTTTTAAAAACTTCCATATTTAATTTCTCAGCCGGTGTAAAAATCTCATCCAGTGTTTTACCGGAGTAATTTCTGTAGCGCACAAACTTTTTACGCATAGATGGTACCTGGTCAATCAACTGATCGCGGCTGTAAAGCGGATAACATTTACCCCACTGGTAAAAGCCAAGTACAGCATCGTAACTTCCGTTGTTATCAAAATCTTTTGCATAAATGGTGCAGGGTTCATTAATGTTTCCCTTGATGTTGGAATTTAAACCCCGATTACCCATTACAAAATCCATGCGGCCATCTTTATCAATATCTTCTGCTTTCATGTTATACCACCAGCCGCTTAATGCATCCATGCTGATGAGGGTATCTTTTTTTGATGGCAAAATAATACGAACTTTTTTTTGTTTTTTTACAAAATGCCCGTTTACAAAACCAAATATTTCCAAAGGCATCCATTCGCCGCTTATCGATAATTCATTTTTTCCGTCAGCATCCACATCGGCCCACACAGCCTGGTTAACTATACCAGGATTAAGTAAAGCCTCTGCAACCTGGCTGGTTACATCTGTAAAAACTCCCTTATTATTCTGTAGCAGCATGCATCTGTCGGGCTTTGGAAATTTACCCGTTATAACATGTCCGCCAACTAAAAGATCCAAATCACCATCACCATCATAGTCTAATGCGGTAACGCAAGATCCGTTAAAACCTTCCGCAGGTAAAACATTGAGTGCAGCAGTAAAATTTCCTTTACCATTATTTTTGTATAACCGGTCCTGGTACAACTTATCTCCAGGGGCAAATTCTGCCCCGCCACTTACTACATACAAATCCATATCGCCATCTCCATCGGCATCAAAGAAAAGCGCACCCATGTCCTCCTGTTTTTTATCAGCAGTAAATGCAGCCTGCTTTTTTTCTGTAAAAGATCCATTTGCATTTTGCAACATTAACTTTCCTTCAAACCCCGCAGCACCACCAATAAAAAGATCGTCCAGCTTATCTCCGTTTACATCTGCCTTGGCATAATAAGGGCCTTTACGGCTGCACCTGTAAGGTATCAGCGGTTCTCTTTTAAAATCTATAAAATCATCTTCTGCCTGTGTGTATTTTAATCTTCCTTCGGATGTTATATCTTTAAAAATATTGTTTGCTTTTGTAACCGGCGTGCTGTT
>JBKJLT010000036.1:0-3074 GCA_046596765.1 Ferruginibacter sp.
GATGCCGACAGCAAAGGAGCAGTAAATTATCTTAACCTTGCCAAAGAAATTCTGCAGAAAAACAATATGACTAAGATAAAGGAAGAAGACAGGCAAATTAGCTAATGTGCAATTCAGCAAATTTGCAAATTTTGGAACTAAATCTTTGCACAAAAATTAAACAATTTAAAATTAAGGAATTGGCACATTTGCCAATCTGCATATTTGCACATTAACCATGAATACTCCAAATAAAAAAGACGCTTTAGGAAAAGGAATCCGCAGTTTATTACAAAACATTGATGCTGATTTAAAAACAACTGCCGGTAATTTAAGGCCCGAAGTGGTGGAGCAAGCTTCTGTATCAATGCGCATTGCATTAGATCAGATAGAAGTAAATCCCAAACAACCACGCCATGATTTTGATGCCGCTTCTTTGAACGAGCTGGCTGCATCCATTAAATTGCACGATATTATTCAGCCGCTAACGGTTTCTAAACTCACCAGCGGAAAATACAGGCTGATAGCGGGTGAGCGGCGTTTCAGGGCTTCAAAAATTGCAGGTATAAAAGATGTACCGGTTTATTTACGGCAGGCCAATGATGCCCAGTTACTGGAATTATCGCTGCTGGAAAACCTGCAGCGAAAAGACCTTAACGCCATTGAGATTGCATTAAGCTATAAGCGCCTGATGGATGAACTGGAATATACACAGGAGCAGGTATCGGAAAGAATGGGTAAAGAAAGAAGCACGGTTGCCAACTACATCCGCTTATTAAAATTGCCGCCCGATATTCAGGTGGCAGTGCGTACCGGTGTTATTACCATGGGGCATGCAAGAGCATTGATAAATGTAGATGTGATTGATAAACAATTATACATTTTTAACGAAATAAAAAACAACGGGCTTTCTGTAAGGCAAACCGAAGAACTGGTTAGAAAGCTGTACACTTCATCGGCTGTTAAAGTTGCTGTAAAACAGGCGCTGCCCGGCAATTTTAAAAAGATTGAAGATAATTTAGCATCCAGTTTTAATACCCGTGTTAAAATGAAACACGGCAAAAAAGGCAACGGCAGCATTTTATTTGAGTATTATTCAGTTGAAGAATTAAATGCCTTGCTTGATAAATTTAATATTAATGTATCTTAATGTTGAAAGCTTCTACAATCTTGTTTTTTAGCGTTTCCCTTTTTGCATGTTCTTGTGTATTTGCACAAAAGCAAACACTGGCTAAAAAAGCAGACCCTACAAAAAAGCGCAATACCCACATATTTTCAAAGCCCGATACCTCCCTGGCATACAGTCCACGCATAGCTACATACCGCTCGGCTATTTTACCCGGCTGGGGACAATATACTAATAGAAAATATTGGAAAATACCTATAGTTTACGCAGCGTTGGGAGCAACTACTTACATTTTTTTTCGCAATAAAAAGCAATACAAAGAGGCAAGAGATGCTTACACCAATGCTATAGATGGAGATCCCTCGAATGATTACCTTATTCCCCAACCTTATTTTACCATTAAAGACCAACCCGAAAGAATAAGAACTTTCAGAAATCAGGTGCGCCAGAATGTTGATTACACGGTTTTGTTTTTTATTGCTTTTTGGGGGCTAAATGTGGTTGACGCAACTGTTGATGCACACCTTAAAACTTTTGATGTTAGTGATGACCTGAGTTTACAGATAAAGCCTGGCTACAGCGAGCTTGCAAACACCAACGGTATAAGTATTGTGCTGCACATAGGAAAATAACCATACAAAATAATTAACTTCATTTTTTCAAAAGAAGTATCAGTCACCATTTAATTTTTACAATGAAGATTGCTTTAATCGGTTATGGCAAAATGGGTAAAACCATTGAATCTATAGCTTTGGAAAGAGGACATACCGTTGATTTAAAAATTGATGTTGATAGCCTTGCAGATTTTACAACAGCAAACCTACAGCAATGCGATGTTGCAATAGAGTTTACCGGCCCACATTCTGCCAAAGAAAATATTTTGAAATGTTTAGATGCCGGCATACCGGTTATTAGCGGCAGTACCGGCTGGCATACAGATTGGACCGAAGTAGAAAATTGTTGTAAAGAAAAAAACGGCAGCTTTTTATACGCCAGTAATTTTAGTGTGGGTGTAAATATTTTTTTTGAGCTGAATAAAAAACTGGCGCAGTTGATGAAAGGCCATTCAGATTATTCTGTGAACATGGAAGAGATTCATCACACTCAAAAAAAAGATTCGCCAAGCGGCACGGCCATTACTTTGGCAGAGCAGATCATGCAGGAAATTCCAGCCAAAAAGAAATGGGTGAATGAGCAAACAACCGACCCGGAAGCATTATCCATCATCAGCAAACGGGAAGACCCTGCACCGGGTACACACAGCATAAAATATAGTTCTGCTATTGATGATATCGAAATTGTACATACTGCACACAGCAGGCAGGGATTTGCTTTAGGAGCAGTGCTGGCTGCAGAATTTATTCATAATAAAAAAGGTATGTTCAACATGAGAGATGTAATTGGTATCTTTTAAAAGTAATTTAATCCGTATGTTTAATTACAAAAAAGTATTTTTCATTCTTCTTTTTAAAATAGCCGTACTGGCCGCATATGCACAAGCTGCCAATATCGACAGCCTGAAATTTATCATAAAATTCAACGCCGAAAATGCTGAAAAAGTGAAAGCATACAAAGCACTTGCCAATGCCATGCTTTTTAAAGATTTTGATGAATGCCAGGCTGCGGCAGTGGCCGGTGCGAAACTTGCCGAAAAATTAAAAGATGCTGGCTCGGTTGCTGAGTTTAAAAAATATACCGGATTGTCGTGGTATTTTAAAGGCTCTTACGACAGTGCTGCCGTGTATTACTACATTGCCATGGATATCCTGAAAAAAACAGATGCCCCTCTTGTTAAAGCCGGCGTATTGAACGAACTGGGTAAACTCTACCGCAAAACAAGAGACCTCGACCGATCACTGCAGATGTACGACGAAGCTTTTGCAATTTATAAAAAACTGAATAACGATGATGGCATGGCCACAATTCTAAATGAATCGGGCGTAGTATTTGAATATAAGGAAGATTATAC
>JBKJLT010000056.1:0-3457 GCA_046596765.1 Ferruginibacter sp.
GCACAAACGACCATTAACAGGCATTAACAAACATAAACAGGCATTAACAGGCATCAACATGCACAAACTGGAAAGGGAGGCTTACTGTCAATTGTATGTTTGCATTGTAACCGAAACACAAACACCGGGCAAACAGATACATCACTTAAAAATTTTACAATCATGACAGCAGCAAGAGCACTAACACCAGATCACAATCCTTTAACCCTTCAAAAATCCTATGCCGAATACCAGCAACAGGTAAACTTTTTAACACAATGCGCCTGGCAAATAGCATATACAGCATTATGGAACACACAGGAATTTACACCCGCAGAAATTGAAGCTGCAAAGGAATTCATCAGCAGTTTTATACAGCAACAGCAAAGTCACAAATTGCAATATGCTGCCTTCGTACAAAGGATACTGTTAGCCAGGCAATACATCAACAGCCATCCAGGTACTTATATACCGATACCATCGCAATGGTTCAGCACCGAAAATAAAATGGGTTTTGAAGGCACAAATAACTGGTTGGTTGCTGTAGAGCAAACAAGGGCATCAATGCCGCTGTATAAAAAGCCAATTAAAGATTTTTCTGAAGCCGTATTACAAACCACAGAGACCGGCAAAGCCAGCACCTTTCACCACTGGCGCAGTTATTTCATTCAGCAAAAAAACAACAGGCTTTTAAATCTATACTTAGCTACAATAGCCAATTTTTATCTGGGTGGCAAATAAACCAGTCTGTGGGCAACCTTTGTTAAAACATATAACAAACATTAAAAAACGCCTTCCGTGCTTCCGTGCTTCTGTGGCAATAAATTTTCACCGCAGGTGAAATCCTTAACGCCTTACCGGCTTTCCGGCTATAAACCATTCCCGAAGGGAATCCTTCGTAGCATAGTGCCCTCGTGGCAAAAACCCTTGCCGCAGGCAAATCATCAGTGCAAATCCGTGGAATCCGTGGCAAACGATTTCACCGCAGGTGAAAGCAGTTTCGCTGCTGAAATAAAATTTGCCACTGAAGCAGAGAAACACTGAAAAATTACATAACCAAATTCTGTGCCTTCAGTGCCTCAGTGGCAATACCATTTTGCCAAAGGCAAAAAGTAATACGGGAAAATCAGTGAAATCTGTGGCAACATTTTCACCGCAGGTGAAACCCTTACCGTCTTCACGCCTTACCGGCAAAATCATACCCGAAGGGGATCCTTCGTGTCTTAGTGCCTTAGTGGCAAAACCCTTTGCCGCAGGCAAAAAACTATGTAACAACATTTAATAACCAAAAACAAAAAAAACAATCATGGCAAAACAACGTGGCATTATCAAAATCGAAGGTTCTCTTGGCGACATTACCTTCCTTAAAACAAAAGACGGCTACCTGGTAAAGGAAAAAAGCGATATCGGCGGCCGTATCGCAACAGACAAAGCGTTTCAGCGCACCCGTGAAAACAATGCAGAATTTGGCCGGGCTGGCAAAGCAGGCAAAACGCTGCGCACTGCCTTCAAATCTTTATTGTTAAATGCAAAAGATGGCAGGATGACAAGCCGTCTTACAAAAGAAATGATGAAGGTAGTTAAGGCAGATACTACCAGCGACCGTGGCATGCGTAATGTAATTGATGGCGAACTGGGGTTCCTGCAGGGCTTCGATTTTAACATCAATGCAGTATTGGGCACCTCTATGTCGGTAGGTTATACAACGCAGATAGACAGGGTTACAGGGCTACTCAATGTTTCTCTTCCGGCGTTTGTTCCGGCAAATGAAATTGCAGCCCCGGATGGTGCAACACATTTCAAAATGGTAAGTGGCGGCAGCGAAATTGATTTTAGCTCCGAAACAGCCGTAACTGCCATTTCAGAAACAGCCATACTGCCCTGGAACAACAATCCCACCGTATCGGCTACCCTTTCAAATGCGGTTACCGCAAACAGTACCCAACCGCTATTTCTGTTATTCGGCATACAGTTCTACCAATCTGTAAATGGCAAATATTATCCACTTAACAACGGTTCCTTCAATGCATTGAAAATGGTTATGGTGAGCGCAGTGTAGTGCAAGGTTTTAAGCAGCAATCAATGCTTATACTCCCGATTTTGCAGGGAGTGTAAAAAAAGAATCAGTCTTTCTTCATAAGCATTTACCCATACCAGTTCCACGAAGTCCTGAGCCTGGCAAAAGGATGGAGAGAACCGCCCGGATGACTGCTCGGGCGGCGGTTGGGTTGAGGCTATAAAACTAAAAAACGATGAGTATAATTAAACGGGTAAAGGCACCAACACCCAGACTCTTTAAAAAGATCCGTAATTGGGGCTTATCAATGGCGGGAGTAGCCGCAGTGTTGCTGACCTCACCGGTGGAATTGCCCGAGGTATTGGTTAAAGCGGCAGGGTATGTAGCAGTGGCGGGCGGCGTTGCCTCGGCTGTTAGCCAGGTAACAACAGGCGATAAAGAAAAGCAATAAAAGCAATTTCCAAAAGTATCGCCTGTATTAACTAAGGAAGCTGTTCGTTTACGGGCAGCTTCCTTTTTTTGAAAATTGTTTTTACCCCAAAGAGGTGTTTTACCGGAAAGACAGAAAGGCGGTGGAATAATGCTTATTATCCATTGTCCCTTTCTCATTATTTTTTCCACCTTATTCATTATTCCTTTCCTTATTTCTCATTTATTATTTTTTATTGCATATTGCCTATTGCCCATTGCCTATTGCTTTGAATGATTAATTTGCGATGATTTGTTTATATTTACATTAAATACAGTAGCATGTCATTATTATTAACCGAAAGGATAACCATTAACCCTGATATTTGCCACGGCAAGCCCGTTATCCGTGGCCTTAGGTATCCCGTGGAAGTTATGCTTGAATTAATGGCTTCCGGTATGACAACAGATGAATTGCTACAGGACTATCCCGACCTTGAAAAAGAAGATTTTCTGGCATGCATTGAATATGCTGCCAAACTTACCAAAATAAAAAGTATCTATAGAATTGCATCATGAAGTTTATTGTAGATGCCCAGCTTCCAAAATCTTTATCAGATTTTTTAAACGACTCGGGCCACAATTCCATTCATACACTTGAACTGCCTGCACAAAACAAAACAGGTGACTATTTTATTGCAAAAAAAGCAAATGAAGAAAACTGCATTGTTGTTACAAAAGATACAGATTTTTTAGAGTCGTACCTCTTGTTTTCGAAACCGGCCAAGTTAATATTGGTTAAAACGGGAAACATTAAAAACAGCGAACTACTGCTGTTATTTAAAACACATTTACCTGCATTAAACACATTGCTGCAAAGAGCCAATTTTATAGAAATAAATAAAACGGAAATCATCAGCCATAGTTAAGCGGTACGATTTTAAAACAATCCAGGTAAAGTGGTTTGGTACGCATGCAGCATACGATAAGATTGATGTGACCAGTATTCAAAACAGAAAGAAATAATTATGGAACTTAAAATAATAAAAAGCG
>JBKJLT010000453.1:0-14401 GCA_046596765.1 Ferruginibacter sp.
TTCATCTGACCAGGGGCTTACCTGGAAACTGGTAAGCCACACCCCTGTAACCGGGGATATTTATAATCGCATCTTCGACATTAAATTTCCCCGGTTACAGGGGTGTGACTCACCAGTTTCCAGGTAAGTCCCTGGTCAGATGAATAGAGAATAGATGGTGCACCGCCAAAGTGACCATAGAGCAACAACGAACTGCTGCTGAATGCATGAACACCGGCAGTTAGAAATCCAAACGTAAGGTTTACGCTGTAGCCGTTATAATTGGTATTTGCCGGACTCACTATACGGGTAATATACGTACGGCCGCTGTCTGTTGTATAACCCACATTACTGGTAAAAGAAACAAAACCGGTTGAAGGATTTATGAATGACATGCCGGTAATATCACGGTTTACATTACCCCCGTTAAAAATCTCCCTGAACTGGGCTTGTGTTTGCAGCGAATTTATTGTAAGCATACCTGCAACCAGGCATTTTATTATTTTACTAATTGTTTTCATTAAGATGTATGAATAATTTTACGGAAGATAAAGATATGGGATAATTAATTCTGGTGCCTATTTTGAATAATGCATTCTATTGCCGCCGCAGGTAGTTTTATTACCGTCGCCTGGGATTCAACCAGCGACGAAATCAGCGTGTGACAAGTTTTTAAAACATCAGAAACACCCTATAATAAATTAATAAATATCCTTAATGCCGATATTAGCTTTCATTAATTAAACTGGTAGTAAATCATTTACTCTTCTTTGGGCAACTGCTCATTCAGTTTCAACTCATCAATATCTATCTCTCTTTCAATCAGCTTGATGGCAGTATCGCTAAAGTCGCCGTCTTTGTGCAGCTTTATCAAAAGCTCACGTTGAAATTTATTGATCTCAACTTTGGCCACAAGGAGGTTATCTGGCTCAGGCAGTTTTACTTCGTAGTTAAAATATTTTGCCCTGTTATGCAGTTGTATTTCTTTGGTAAGTTTACGTACCTGCTGTTCGTATTTATTTTTAAGTTGCTGCTGCAGTTTATTATCGCCGTGTATCGGAAATTCATGTTCAATATAATGCAACGTGCTGTTGGCAATGTATAACTGTAGTTCCCGCTGCTCTTCATCCGTATTATCCTCGGGTTTAATTTTTAACCACTTCACCAAAAAAGGCAAAGTTAGTCCCTGCACCACCAGTGTTACAAAAATTACCACAAATGCTATAAATATAATAGAAGACCGTTTAGGAAATGCAGTGCCATCATCCAGCAGTAACGGCAATGCAAGTGCAGCAGCCAGTGATATAACGCCACGGGTGCCCGTCCAGGCAACTACCATTACATTTTTCCAGGTGTTTTTTGTATCTGCATAAATTCCTTCAGCAACTTCGTGTTTTTTATTTTTCTGAAAAAAGTTTAACCAGCTGGCGCCGCCAAATACCCAGATGATACGTACGATAATAGTAACCAGGCTGATGATTAAACCGTAACCCAGTAAGATGGAGAAGGGGTAACGCCCGAGATCTTTTATGATTGATGGCAATTGCAGGCCAATGAGAATAAAAATAAAACCGTTCAATAAAAATATGATGGTATCCCAAACTACCCTGGTTCTCATTCTTGCCTGCGAGGCAAATATTTCGGGAGACTTACGGGATATGACAAGCCCGGCAGTTACCACCGCCAGTACGCCTGACATGTGAAAATGTTCTGCAGCCAGGTAAGCCACAAAAGGAGCCAGCAGTGTTAAACTTGTTTCCACAAGCGGGTTATTCTCAATTTTTTTATGTGCATGCACAAATAAAAAACCTGTTGCAAAACCGATAAGAATACCAACTGAGGCTACCAATAAAAACTGTACGCCTGCCTGCCAGAAAACAAAGGAGCCTGTGGTAACAGCAAGGACCGCATAGCGGTAAGCAATGAGGGCAGATGCATCGTTAACCAGGCTCTCCCCTTCAATTATGGTAATTACTCTTTTATTAAGCCCAAGGCCTTTTATAATACCTGAGGCTGCCACAGCATCGGGCGGAGAAACAACAGCACCCAATACAAAGGCCAGTGGCCAGGTAAAGCCGGGTATCAGGTAGTAAGCCGTAACTGCAACCGCAACGGTTGTAAAAAACACAAGTGTAATTGCCAGGGCAGATATTGGCCTGATGGATGTTTTAAATTCGAGCCAGGATGTTTTAGATGCTGCATCATAGAGCAATGGCGGCAGCATAATTACAAAAACAACATCAGGGTCAAGTGCGAGGTTTGGCAACTGTGGTATAAAACCAATTATAAGGCCTGCAAAAACCAGTATTACCGGAAAAGGAAGTTTTCTCTTATTCACTATCGCTGTTAAGCTGATAAGAATAGCCATTATAAAAACAATAATTTTAAAATCATCCATACTTTCTCAATCTACGATTTATGAACGAATATTTTTTAAAATTGCAGTTGTTTTGAGGAGGAATGAGCATAACCAAAAACAAAAAAGCCCCTTTTTTCAAAGGGACTTAAGTCTAAAACTAACTGCTTGAGAAATCGCTATTATGCTGTAATCTGCTTTAGTAAAGTTGATAATATTTTTTTTGTTTTTTGTTATATGGTTTCATGAATTTGTTACATCTTTCACAGATTTACCCGCAATTAAAGAAGATTGTTTTCAGATCACATATTTCTTAAAGAATTCAATGGTTTTCAGCCATGCTGATTTTGCAGCAGCCTCGTTATAGCGTGTTGGTGCGGTATCATTGTAAAAAGCATGATTGGCTCCTTCATACATGTACCACCTGTACTAAATCTTATTTCTTTCTTATATATATAAACAAAAATCCAAGCTAACAATGCAGTACTTTTTCAAGTATCATAAATTCAAGGGGCTGTAAATGTTTACCTGTCAGGGCATCCTCTGTAAAAGGCTTTCTTTCTCCGGTATCAGCATAACCATGGCGTTTGTACCAGTCAATTAATTCGGTACGTACTGAAATTACCGACATGTAAATTGCATTAGAGTTTACATGCAACGCATATTCTTCGGCTGCGTGTAACAATTGTTTGCCAATGCCCATACCCTGCAACTGCGGTGAAACACTAAACATGCCGAGGTAAATTTTGGCATCATGTTTTTGCAGGTTTACACAACCAATTATTTTTTGCTGGCCGTTTTTATAAATAACAAATACGCTGCCTTGCTGCTGCATTACCTTTTGAATTGTGCTGTAATCTGTTCTGGTATCGCCGGCAATAAGGTTTGCCTCTGTGGTCCAGCCTTTCCTGGATTCTTCTCCGCGATAGGCGCTATTAAGTAAATCTTTTAATGCAGCAATATCTGCAACAGCAGCTATGCTGATATTTGGGTTAGAGCATGAAAACATTGCAGCTTTGAATTTTAAATTGTTGGTATAATAAATTAACTTGAGTGCGGTCCAAGGGCAATTTAATTAATTATGAAAAATATTTTGCTGATATTAACACAAATAATGGCTATAAATTCATTTGCCCAGTTACAACCAATTGCATCAGGCATTTTTAAATGGAGCAGCCTGCCCGTAAAAAAAGAAGCCCAGCGGGAAAGCCGTAAACTGGCAGAAGGAACCACTGCCGAATTTGAGTATTTTGAAATGCATGCCACAACCCAAATGAAAGGTGCTATACGCAAGCCAGTGCATACACAAAAAGATATTGAAGAACTCATCATCATTAAAGAAGGAACAATGAAATGCACCATTGGTAACAATACGGCTATGCTGGGCAAAGGCAGTGTATTGCTTATACCACCATTGCAGGCACAGGTGTTTGAAAATGTTGGAGTTGGCCCACTCACCTATTATGTGCTCATGTTTCGCTCACGCAAAACAATGAATATACAAAGAAGCGATTCGGCAGGGGGAACATTATTACTCAACCACGATTCGTTGGCTTACACCGAAAAAAATAATAAAGGCACCCGTAAATATTTCGATCGGCCAACTGCCATGTGCGAAAACTACGAAATGCATATTACTTACTTGAATCAGAAAGGCCCAAGCCATGTTGGCCACCAGCATATTGATACGGAAATCATCCTGGTAATTGAGGGCGAAGCAGAGATGACCATAGATGGAAAAAATTATTCGGGAGGCAGCGGCGACCTGTTCCTGGTTGAAAGCGGAAAGCTGCACCAGGTAGGTAATGCATCTGAAAAGCCCTGTAGTTATTTTGCTTTTAAATGGAGATAAAAAATCTGGCATTGTTTTTATTGCATTAGTATGAATAAATTCCTCATACTAAACAATAAAATATGAAAACAATTATCTTATCGGCAATGCTGTTTTTAGCAAGCTGCAGTGCCAGCCACATGTACGAAGGAACATACCGTGTTGCATCAGTTAAAAAATTACCACGTGGTCAATCTTATGTTAAGTTCGAAGGGCTGGGTAATAAAGAAATGCTGCTGCCTACAGATACTTTAAAACGTGGCGATCTGGTATATTTTGTGAAGCATAAAAAAATCAGGTAAAAGAATTTTGTTAGTGATTGATGTGAAGTAAGGTATTATTTACCCCCTTTTAAATGCTTTTGTAATAATTCCAGATCATCCCATTTATTTTCAGCAGCCAGTTTGGCCTGCTTTGGCCATGTTCCGGGGTTGTGCATGCTGTATCTGCTTCCACCGCTTTCCAGTATTTCTTTTAGGTATTTGGCGGTTGTTTTTGAAAGCTGTTTATAACTGTAAATTTTATTTTTGTACAGTAAAGCTTCTATCTTTTTTCCAATTCCCTCCACTTTGGTGAGATCGTCTTTTAGAACAACAGTTTCAGGTTTGGCTGTAGTGGGTTTTATTTTTTTTGCTGTTGCCGGCTTTTCTGTTTCTGCAATTGCCGGTATCCTTACAATACAATTCACTACGGGATATCCCAGCATTTCAGAAGTTATTTTCTCCCCGTCATCATTAACCCAGCGGCCATTGCTAAGCAGGTAGCGGTATTGATAATCTTTTCCGGCAGTCAGTTCAACTTCTGCCGTCATGGAGCCATCAGCCTGCTTTTTAAGGTAAACTCCTTCTTCCAGATTCCAGTTATTAAATTCTCCAAGTAATACACATCCATCTGCACCTATAACATTTGCAGCAGGTAAAGTGAAAGTAATTTTAGTTTTCATTTTATATTTTATTATGCTTTTTGATTTTCGCTCCTATGTGAAATTCTATGTTTCTATTGTGTCTGTTGTGGTTCAATTTTTTTACCACATAGAAAGATAGGATAGCATAGGTTAAACACATAGTTTTATTTCTCCTGTAAAAAAGGATATTGATAATCCGTTGGTGAATTAAATGTTTCTTTAATTGTACGGGCACTTAACCAGCGGTATAAATTTAAAATAGAACCTGCTTTATCGTTGGTTCCACTGCCTCTTGCGCCGCCAAACGGTTGCTGGCCTACCACTGCACCGGTTGGTTTATCGTTGATGTAAAAATTACCGGCACTGTTGCGCAATTTATCAGTTGCCAGTTCTACAGCAAAACGATCCTGTGCAATTACTGCACCTGTTAATGCATAAGGCGATGTTTCATCAACTAATTTTAAGGTTGCTTCAAATTTATTTTCGTCGTAGATATAAATGGTGAGTACCGGTCCAAACAACTCTTCGCACATGGTTACATAATTTGGATCAGATGCTTCGATGATAGTTGGCTCAATAAAATAACCTTCTGTTTTATCGCATTTACCACCAACCCAAACTTTTGCACCACTATCTCTCTTTCTTGAATTTTTAATATACCCTTCCAGTTTATCAAAACTTTTTTCATCAATAACTGCATTCACAAAATTGGTGAAGTCTTCTACCGTTCCCATCTTCATGGTCTTTACCTGCTCCACTAACTTCTTTTTAACTTCTGCAGCAATGTTAGATGGAATGTAAGCTCTGGAAGCAGCCGAACATTTTTGTCCCTGGTATTCAAAAGCGCCACGGGCCAAAGCCGTAACCACTACATCGGGATCTGCACTCTTATGTGCAATCACAAAATCTTTACCACCGGTTTCGCCAACAATGCGTGGATAAGAACGGTACATACTCATATTCTTTCCGATGGTTTCCCACATCTTATTGAATACACCGGTACTGCCTGTAAAGTGTATGCCTGCAAAATCGCGGTGATTAAAAATTACTTCGCCAATAGTTGGGCCATCAATAAAAACAAGATTGATAACACCATCCGGCAAACCAGCCTCCTTTAAAATACGCATGAACATTTGTGCGCTGTAAACCTGTGTGTTGGCGCATTTCCAAATAACCACGTTGCCACACATGGCTGCAGATGTTGGCAGGTTGCCGCCAATGGCTGTAAAGTTGAAAGGCGTTAATGCAAATACAAATCCTTCCAGCGGACGATACTCCATCCGGTTATTCATATTTGGCCCGCTAATGGGTTGCTGGCGATAAATATCACTTAAAAAATGTACATTAAAACGCAGGAAATCTATTAATTCACAAGCCGCATCAATCTCTGCCTGGTAGCAGTTTTTACTTTGGCCCAGCATGGTAGTACCGTTGATGTAAGGGCGGTATTTGCCTGCCAAAAGATCAGCAGCTTTTAAAAATATATTGGCACGATTCTCCCAACTCATGTTGGCCCATTTATCTTTTACTTTTAGTGCTGCATTTATTGCTTTAGTAACATGTTTTGCTTCGCCCACATGAAAATGTCCCAGCAAATGATTACGCTCATGCGGCGGACGGATCTCCATAGTTTTATCAGTTCTTATTTCCTCGCCGCCAATGTACATGGGTACATCTACTTTGGTGTTTTTTAATTCTTTTAAAGCGGCTTTGAGGGCCAATTTTTCTTTGCTGCCTGGTGCGTAATTAAGCACAGGTTCGTTGATAGGCATGGGGTAATAAAAATCTCCGTATTGCATGTGGTGTTATTTAAATTGATGATTGATTTTTCTTACAATATTAGTTTTTACATTAGCCCAATCTTTTTTCTGAAAGCAAACAGGAGAATCACTTTCTTCGGCGTCATCAAAATATGTTAGAATCTGAGCAACACCAATTGCAAGCATTGGATCATATTTTTTTTTATATAAAAAAGCAATATCTTCTATCGAAATAAAGTCTAAAATTGCATCTATGTCCCAAAAATCTTTTCTTTTAGCTCTCATAGAAATTGCATGAACTTTTGCCGCAGCTATTTCTTTTATATTCCACATTCTGAAGTCATCCTCTAAAACTAATTCTTCAATCAAAGGAAAAACATGCTTACAAATATCAATTTTAATATTATCAATAAAACCAAATACACCCAATGGATTTGTTTCTTTTGACCTTAGTTCGTAACGATCAGGAAAATTGACCTTTAAAACATCAATTACCATTCTCTTATCGAAATCAGTATTTATAAATAAATCAATATCATCCGATTTCCGGTGCCCCAGTTGTAATGACAGAGCAGTGCCGCCAACCAAATTAAAGGATGCTAATTCTTTAATTGCCATTAATTCTTTTAATACCCTGATTGTACCGGGTTCAACTGTTTCAATGTGTAACACCTGAATTTTTCTTTTGGAATTTCAAAAATACCTGAGCAAAAATTAATAGTTTCATCAAAAAGATACATAGCCGTAGTGAGTGCTTCAACTACTTTTTCATCTCCATAATATCTCCTTACCTGCCTTATGTCATCAATATCCCCTCTGTCAAAAACCCTTTCAATTACAAACTTCCATTTTTCGTCATAATCAATCGTATTAAAATTAACATCCCAAAAAATTCTTCTGGCTAATATTGGTTTTGTTTTTTGCATAAATAAAGTTACACCTAATAAAACATAATTAAAGCCAAATTGAAATACAAATGTTGAACGGATCGTCGCCACAAATGTTCCATCGCTGCTTATCTGCCTGGAACAAAAAAATTAACTCACCCCCTCCTTCTCACTCATCAAATAAGCCTTTATAAACCCATCAAGTTCTCCATCCATCACCGGGCCTACATTACCTACTTCATAATCGGTGCGGTGGTCTTTTATCATTTTATAGGGATGAAAGACATAACTGCGTATCTGGCTGCCCCACTCTATCTTTTTCTTTTTACTGTTGCTGGCATCTTTTAATTCGTTGCGCTTTTGTAATTCAATTTCGTAGAGGCGGCTTTTAAGCATCTGCATGGCCATTTCACGATTGCCAAGCTGGCTCCTGTCCTGCTGGCAAACCACAACAATACCGGTTGGAATATGTGTTAACTGTACCTTGGTTTCTACCTTGTTTACATTTTGTCCGCCTGCACCACCACTTCGTGATGTTTCCATTTTTACATCGGCAGGGTTAATGTCTATCTTGATGGTATCATCCACCAATGGATATACATTTATAGATGCAAAAGAAGTATGCCTGCGTGCATTGCTATCAAAAGGAGAAATACGCACCAGTCGGTGTACCCCGTTTTCAGATTTTAAAAATCCGTAAGCAAAGTCGCCTTCAAACTCGTAGGTAGCGGTTTTAATACCTGCACCATCGCCCCATTGCCAGTCAATTTCGGTAACCTTCCAGCCCTGTTTTTCGGCATACATGCGGTACATACGGGCAAGCATTTCGGCCCAGTCCTGGCTTTCGGTACCGCCGGCACCACTGTTTATGGTTAATACTACGGGCAGTTCGTCTTCGGGTTCATTCAGGGTGCTTTTAAACTCGGCTTCTTCAATTTTTTCGATGGCAAAATCGTAAGCCTGTTTCACTTCTTCTTCGGTGGTATCGCCCGCTTTCCAGAATTCAAATAATACAGCAAAATCCTCAACAGCAGTTTCCACTACGTTGTAAAGATTAATCCAGTATTCGTGTACTTTAATTTCTTTCAGAATAGCGGTTGCACGGGCGTTATCGTCCCAAAAACCCGGCGAAAGTGAAAGTTGTTTATCATTAGCTGCTTTGGCTTGTCGGTTAGCGACGTCAAAGAAACCTCCCCAAGACCAACACACGGTCTCTCATAGATTTAAGATGCTCAATTGTCATGCAGCAAAGATAATTGAATATTTTAAGCCGAAACATGGATTTTTTAAAGATGCATTTAAAATTGGTATAGCAAAGAGCCTTCAAAAAATTCAAAGTACATTCTATAGCTATCCGCCATTTCATTTTCTTTTTCGCCAATCAACCATTCAAACAAAAATTACGTTTATAATATTACCGTTAAAGTGTTACCTAAAATCCAACAAACAAATCAAGGCAAAAAAAGCAAAGATAATAGAGCCAACAGTTTATTTAAATAAAGCAAAAAAAGGTTAACTTTAAAATTCCTTACCACTTAAACGAGGTTGTGTTTCAGCTAATATGTTTCTATCTCGCCACATATCAACTTTTCTAATCACAAGCACACTGCTATGTTCGGCAAATGCTGTTAGGGCCCAAAATTGTCCCCCAAATATTGATTTTGAGAATGGAAATTTTACAGGCTGGACCTGCTATACAGGTAGTGTAGCATCTGTTGGCAACACTAACGTAATTAGCTTTAATGCTCAGGGTGGTGCTGTTTCCGGCAGGCACACCATGCTGTCTGCAATAGCTGGCGCCGGCACCGATCCCTATGGCGGATTTCCTGTAAACTGTCCCAACGGCAGCGGCCATTCCATCAGGTTAGGCAATAATTCTGCCGGGCGTGAGGCCGAGGGCGTATCGTATGATTTTACCATTCCGGCAGGTGCTAATACCTATAATCTTATTTACAATTATGCCGTAGTTTTCCAGGATCCGGGGCATCGGGAGTCGGAACAGCCCAGGCTTGACCTACTTGTTCAGAATTTATCAGATAATTACTCAATTGGCTGTTCGTCTTTTTCCTTTTTTGCCAATGGCTCGCCGTTACCGGGATTTCAGTTGTCACCCAATCCCGGAGGTAATACGCCCGTTTGGTATAAATCCTGGACTGCTGTATCTATTAACCTGGATAACCTGGCTGGTAAAAGCATCCGGTTGTTTTTTAAAACTGCCGACTGTACGTTCCGCATACATTTTGGCTATGCATATATTGATGTAAATTCTGAATGCAGCGACCGCTTTGAGGGTGCTGATTTTTGTCCCGATGATAGCTTGGTAAGGTTAAATGCACCCTATGGTTATCAAACCTATACCTGGTACAATGCTAATTTTACCCAGGTGCTGGGCAATACGCAAACACTTACCCTGCAGCCACCGCCTGCAGCAGGCACACAGGTTGCCGTTGTAGTAATACCGTACAGCGGTTATGGATGCCTTGATACATTGTACACTTACCTGTACGACACTTTAAATTACAAAGCCAATGCCGGCGTTGATAAAAATTCCTGTAACAACAGTATTGCCCAAATAGGTGTGCCCCCCAAGCCTGGCTGGTTTTACCAATGGAGCCCTACTACGGGTTTAAACAATCCATTGCTGGCAAACCCGTTCGCAACGCCCGATGTTAACACCGAATATATATTAACTGTGCGCCATGATGGTGGTGGCTGCGTAAGTTCTGATACCGTTTTGGTAAAAGCAGGAAAACTGTACGACAGTTTGCAGGTGATTGGTAAATTAGAGTGGTGTATCGGCAGCGGCGACAGTACTATTTTGGGAGTGCTGCCATGCGACAGTGTGCAATGGTTTAAAAATGGCGTTGCTTTGCCCGGAGCAACCGGGCTGCAATACCGTGTAACACAAACAGGCACTTATAAAGCACAGGTATTCAGCCTGCTCGGTTGCAATTTATTTACCAAAACTGTGTATGTAGATATATCCTCTATACCGGTACCTGGTTTTATGGTTGATAAACCCGAACAATGCCTGGTTAACAATAAGTTTGTTTTCACCAATAGCAGTACCAATGAAGTGGGTGCCATGTATTATAAATGGATAACCGGAGATGGTTTTACCGCCACATCCCGTAACCTTACCTATAGTTTTAAAAAAGCAGGTAAATACCGGGTTGTACTGGTTGTAAACAGCAATTCATCCTGCGCCGACAGCACTTTTAGGGACATCATTATAAACCCCAATGTTTTTGCGGCATTCAGCGTTAATGCAGCCTGTATTAATGAGCCGGTAATAGCTGTAAACAATACCATTGATCCCGGCACATCAGCCGTCAGTTATTTGTGGGATTTTGGTAACGGGCAAACTTCAACCCTGCTTAACCCGCCCGTACAGGTTTATCCGGTTGTTGGAAATTACGTGATGAGCTTAACCGTAAGTACTGCCAAATGCCCTTTTCCTTTAAGTATTCAAAAAAGATTTGTAAAGATTGAGAAACCTACAAGGGGAATTAATAACCCGGTTGCCTATGCCGTTGCAGGTTTGCCCCAAACGCTGGAGGCCAGGCCCATAGGCA
The DNA here is from genome assembly GCA_046596765.1 of Ferruginibacter sp. Lineage (GTDB taxonomy): Bacteria > Bacteroidota > Bacteroidia > Chitinophagales > Chitinophagaceae > Ferruginibacter. The sequence continues at coordinate 11,293 of JBKJLT010000453.1, forward strand.
TCAGTGCCTTATGGACACCGGCCACCAACCTGGATAATGCAAGCAGTTATAAACCAGTTTTTATTGGCGATGCAGAAAAGACCTATACCATTAAACTAACAACCAGTGCCGGCTGTATTACCATTGATACGCAGGTTGTAAAAATTAATAAGAACATTGTTATTTATGTGCCTAATGCATTTACGCCCAACAACGATAGCCGCAATGATGATTTAAAACCATTTATGATTGGCATAAAAGAACTGGTTTACTTCAAGATATTTAACCGCTGGGGCGAACTGGTGTACGAAACCAAAAAAATTAATGAGGGCTGGGATGGACGCCACAAAGGCATTCCGGTACAATCGCATACCCTTGTGTGGATACTTCAGGGCATTGGTGCCGATAATAAAATTTATAATGCTAAGGGGAGTACAGTTTTGATAAGATAACTGTTATAAAAGTTTGTGGTTGGTAGTTTGTGGTTTGTTGTTTTTAATGCATGATGTTAAACTCATTACATGTAGCCGCAAGCATAAAACAATTTTGCAAATACAATAGTTAGTTTTGTGTTTTTAAAAGAAGCAACCTTACTAATTATGCCCAACCCCAAACTTCAAACCACAAACTACAAACTGCTTCCCCGCTACTTCATCATCAACAAGCCCTTTAACATGGTATCGCAGTTTGTAAGTACGCATGATGTGCAGTTGCTGGGCCATCTTGATTTTAATTTTCCGCCCGGCACTCATGCCGTGGGCAGGCTTGATAATGATTCGGAAGGGTTGCTCATTCTTACCACAAATAAAAAAGTAACCCGGTTGTTGTTTTTGGGTGATGTGCCTCATAAACGTACTTACTTAGTTCAGATAAACAATATACTTTCGGATGTAAATTTAAAGCTCCTGCAAAATGGCATCAATATCCGCATAAAGACCGGTGTAACTTATACAACCACACCCTGCGATGTGCAGGTGGTAACCATCCCTGAAGAGTTGTACGATTTGGGCGACAAGCTTACAGCCTGGCCACCCTTTACCTGGCTGCAGATTACCATTACCGAAGGTAAATTTCACCAGGTACGTAAAATGATTGCTGCTACCGGCCATAAATGCAAGCGGCTTATTCGCATAAGTATTGAAGACCTTGAACTGGATGGATTGAAAGCAGGTGGAGTAAGGGAATTTGGGGAGGATGATTTTTTTAGGAAGCTGAAAATTGGGGGATATTAATTACCATCAACAATTTTACTTTTCGAAAATACTATGGTACATACATAATTTGAAAAAGAACATTTTGACGTACCTTGATTGAGTAAATACAAATGTTAGCGGCTATTTTAAAACCGACACCTTTTGCTTTGAGAAAAATAATTAAATCTCCCGTTCTCCTTTTATTCCTAATGATATTTTTAATTTGGGGATGTGACTTTAAAATACCTCAAATTGTAAACGACCCGCCCAGGTCTAAATTTAGTTTTGGATTTAAAGGCAGACTTGAGAAACTTGAAGACGCCTTCTATTCATCAAACCTAAAGTATAGGGAATTTAATTACTCGACAAATTGGCAAAAAGACCCCGAATACGGATTTACTATCGTACGGTCAGACACAGTAATAGACTATATCATAACTCTTCAAGATTGCCAAAGCATCTATTATCTTGTAAAGTGGAATGATAACTGGAAATGTGATTCCAGCTATATTCACATTGACAAATATTCTTCAAATTTAGACTTCATTTCAAAGGATAAAGCAAAATCAATATTTAATGAGGAAATTATTGTTCCACTGAGGCAAAAATTTGGTTCACTAGCCAATGACTATCATTGGAAAATCGAAAAGCTGAACGATACGACTTATGTTAAGATTTTAAATCAAAATGATTCCCTTAGAAAACTATTCATTTACTCTTTAGACACTATCGGAAATAGCATTGCAGAAAAAGAGATACACAATTTTTTGGGAGACTCAATAATTTATTATAAGAAAAGCCAAAGTCAAATGTTTATGTATTTAGAAAGTAAGAAAATAATAAAAAACAAAAATAACAGCCGCTAATCGAGTAAGCAAGGGGGATTTCACCCCCTGATTCTCACAGAACCGTACGTGAACCTCTCGATTCATACGGCTCTTCAAGATGCCTACTTTAAGGTGCAGCCGATAATGAAAAAAATACTGCTTTTGACTATTGATAGTAAATAGACAAAAAAAAACATGAAAATCAAAGACAAAGATAATTACAGCCCTCGTAGACAAAGGCTACTTGAGTGTGAAGGAAATGGCAGCTTTAAAGGTTTTGATGTGGTAACGGATATAAATTTCATTTATTTTATTAAACCATGCCCAATTGATATAAACGAAAAAAATAAATTTGCACAATGAAAAACAAAAATTCTAAAAAAATAAAAAATAAAACGGGGCTGCCATCAAATCTTAAAGCCGGAGTTGAAAAACTTTCGGGGCTTAGTATGGATGATGTAAAAGTTCATTATAATAGTGACCAGCCGGCCCAGTTAAATGCAGAGGCATACGCTCAGGGTACGGCTATTCATATTGCACCAGGCCAGGAAAAACATTTGCCACATGAAGCCTGGCATGTGGTGCAGCAAAAGCAAGGAAGGGTAAAACCCACTATGCAAATGAAGGAGGCAATTGATATTAATGATGATGCAGCACTGGAGGTTGAAGCAGATATAATGGGTACTAAAGCAGTTCAATCCATATCCGTTAATTCAGATGCTAAGCCTGCTTCGTAAAGCAATGCACGTAGGCATTTATTAATATTTTACAGCTTATTAACTTAGTTATTTGTTTCTATTGCACGTAATGCATTAAGTTTGCTGCAAACACACCCTGATGGAAGAATTAAAATACGTAAGAAACATACAGTTTACAAGGCTTATAAAATGTGATGGACAGCTAAAGGAATTTAACTTTAGAAAACCAAATGGCAGGCAGGAAGGCCTCTTTACGGTAGATGTTATAGATGCCAGAGCCAACCGCATAATCTTTAATATGGAAATGGCAGATAACGCCTGGAAAATTACTACCGCTGATTTACCGGCTTGGGTAATCGAAAGCGAAAATGCTTTTCATGAAATAATTGAAGAAGAATTTAAGTCTAAATAA
>JBKJLT010000500.1:0-2639 GCA_046596765.1 Ferruginibacter sp.
AACAGCGCTGCTTGCTGAGGTACAGGTATCTGCCAGCGGCAAAAAGAAAATAAGTTTTGGCAACAATATTAATAGTGCACAATTAGCGCAAATGCCTACGCTAAACCGCAGCCTGCAGGATTTTACCAGGCTCACCGCACAAGCAAATGGCAATAGCTTTGCAGGATCAAATTACCGGTACAATAATTTAAGTGTAGATGGTGCATCGCTGAATGATGCCTTTGGTTTTACCGAACCTGCAAGTGGAGCTGGTGGCTCGTTGGCAACAGGCAATCCAGGTGGTTTGGCAAAAACACAGCCCATCAGTTTAGAAGCCATACAGGAAGTACAGGTAGAGCTTTCGCCGTTTAATGTGGTGCTGGGCAATTTTACCGGTGGCAGTGTAAATGCAGTAACAAAAAGTGGCACCAATAAATTATCCGGCTCGGTATTTTTTAGTGGCCGCAACCAGGTAATTACCGGTAAAAGTGCTGATGAAAACAGCACAAAGATTGACAATTTTCACGATTATCAAACTGGCTTCAGGCTTGGTGGTGCCATTGTAAAAAATAAACTTTTTTATTTTGCGGCTGCAGAAATTGCTCGTAAAGTTGAGCCCGTTGGTTTTGCGCCGGGTAGTGCAGGTGCTGCAATACCGCAAAATATTGCAAAAGCAATTGCTGATACGTTGTTAAAAAGATATAACTACAACTCAGGCTCGTACGATAAAATAGATTTACAAAACCAAAGCAACAAAATATTTTTAAAGCTAGATTGGAACATCAGCCAGGTTCATAAAATAAGTGTAAGGCATAATTATGTAAAAGCATTTGCCGATTATGGAGAACGTAGTGCAAACGTACTCAACTTTGGCAGCCAGGGTTTTAAACACTACAGCACAACCAACAGCACTGTAATGGAAGTGCGTAGCAATTTTGCAAAAAATTTATCAAACAATTTAATTCTTGGTTACACACAAACTGATGACCACCGGGAAACGAATGGCTCGTTTTTTCCGCATATTGAAATTACCTACAATACCGCCAACACCATTTTTGCAGGTACATACCGTGAGGCTGCGGTGTATGGCCTCACCTTAAAAACTTTTGAATTTACTGATAACCTTACCTACAACCGCGGCAAACATAACTTTACTTTAGGTGTACACAACGAATTTTACCGTGTTAATTACCGCTTTCTCACAGCCTTTAATGGCCGATGGGCTTACCGCACGGTTGATGATTTTTATGCCAACAAACCAAGCCGCATACGTGGTGTGTATAATTTAACCAACAACGACTATGAGTACAATAGATCAATACCTTCTGCAAATTTCAGGGTACAGTTATTAAGCCAGTATGTGCAGGATGATATTGAAGTAAATAAAAAATTGCAGGTAACAATTGGGCTACGCAGTGATATTACGCAATACCCTGACAGGCCTGCTGCCAACCCACTTGTAACGGCCACCAAAGAATTTGCCAGCTATCAAAATAAAAATTATGCCAAGCCCCAATTGGCGCCCCGCTTTGGTTTTAACTGGGATGTGTTGGGCAATAAATCAGTGGTAATTCGTGGTGGTACCGGTATTTTTAATGGCCGGATGCCGTTTGCGTGGCTGGCTTACCCTTATTACAACAGTGGTACCACTTATGGTAATATTGATATAAGGCCAACGGGCGTAGTGATGTTAAACCCCAATGTCTCGCAGGTTGCAGCAACATATCAACCGGGCATAAGAGAAATAAATCTGTTGGATAATGATTTTCGCCTGCCAAAAGTATTGCGCAGCAGTTTGGGTTTTGATATAAAAACAAAAAACGATTGGACCTTTACGGTGGATGCAACATACACAAAAACCCTGCAGGATGTTTTGTACAAAACGGTAAATCTTAAAGACAGTACAGCAGCATTAAAAGGTACTGGCGATAATCGCCCGGTTTATTTAGGCAGCGGCAACCAGCAAAAAAATAATGCTGCATTTACCAATGTATTTTTACTTACCAACACACAGGATGGTTACCGGTACAGCCTTACAGGATACGTAGCAAAAAAATATAAAAGTTTCAGGGCATCAGGTGCTTATACTTATGGCGTATCAAAAGACAAGGCCAATGGTGTGAGGGTATCGCCGCAGGCAAACTGGGAGTTTAACCAAACCATAAAACCAAACGATCCGCAATTGTCTTTTTCCAATTTCGATTTAAGACATCGCATCATTGCTACAGCAGCTTATAATAAAACCTGGAAAAAAGCTACCACATCTGTTACCCTCGTGTACATTGCACAATCGGGTGCGCCATTTACATACACGTATATTGGCGATATTAACAGGGATGGTTCGCCCAATAATGATTTAATTTACATACCCCGAAACATAAGTGAAAGTAATTTATCCGATATAAAAAATGCAGCGGGTACTGTAACCAATTCGGCTGCCAATCAATGGAGCCTGTTAGATGCCTACATCAGCAACGATAAATATTTAAGCAACCGCCGTGGCCAATATGCAGAGCGTAATGGCGCAAGAACGCCGTGGAATAATCAACTGGATATGAAAATTGTACATACTTACCGATTGGCTTTTATTTTTTCCACCCAACAATAAAGTATGTACAATTTTCATATCCAGTTGATTATTCCACGGCGTTCTTGCGCCA
>JBKJLT010000504.1:0-3375 GCA_046596765.1 Ferruginibacter sp.
CCTACACCGGTTCCATCAGGCCCAAGAGAGGGCGTAATTCCCTGGGGTAATAAACGTTGTGCATAGTTTAATCTTTCCAGCACCCTGGTTCTGCCCCAGTAAACATCCACATTGTCATCAAAAATGATATACACAAAGCTCATCCCGAACATAGATGTACCACGAATGTTTTTGATTTTAGGAATACCCTGCAGATTGGATACCAGCGGATAAGTTATCTGGTCCTCTATTACCTGTGGGCTGCGACCCATCCATTCAGTAAAAACAATCACCTGATTTTCGCTCAAATCAGGAATTGCATCTATTGGGTTTTGTTTGATGCTGTAAATACCCCAAACAAATAAGCCTGCTGCTGCCAGCAATACCACAAGTCTGTTGCGAAGTGCCAGTGAAATGAGTTTTTCTACCATATTTTCTTAATTAATACTACTAATCTATTTTTTATGCTTCTGTCTTTGCTTCCGGTTATACTATAGTTTTAACGGGTATTTGTTTTCTAACAGAAATTAATTTTATCACTTCAAATACTCCTAAATAAACAATTGCACCTGCCATCACATATACCCAATCCATCATACTTAATGGCCCTGTATGCAGGTATTCATTTAGGAAGGGAGTATAGCTTACCAGTAACATAAACAGGATGGATAAGCCTATGCCCACAAATAAATGTTTGTTACTGAAAAAATATTTAGTAAATACTGTTTGAGTAGTACGGCTGGAAAAAATATTAATGAATTGGCAAACAATAATAGATGATAACGTTACAGTTACAGCCTTTTCATGTTGAAATTGCTCACCGGCATGATACCAGAAAGAGAGTAAATAAGCAGTGAACGAGATGCCGCCTTTAATGATGCCAGAATATAAAATAGTGATAAGGCTATTTTTATTAAGCATTTCACCCATTTTGCGGGGTGGCTTATTCATCAAATCACCTTCGGCTGGATCGAAGGAAAGCATGAGTAATGGCAGCATGTTACCGATTAAATCAATCAATAAAATATGCACTGCATAAATCGCTATGGGTAATTGATAGAAGGCAGCTACAAAACCCAGCAGGACTACTGTTAATTCGGCCAGGTTACCGATCAGGTTGGCTAAAACATTTTTCTTCAGATTATTATAAATGGTTCTTCCTTCCTTAATGGCAACGACAATGGTAGAGAAATCATCATTCAGCAACACCATACTGGCAGCTTCCTGTGCTACTTTACTACCTTTCAAACCCATGGCAATGCCAATATCAGCTTTCTTTAAACTCAGTGTGTCGTTTACTCCATCACCCGTAACTGCCACCACATCGCCCCGTTCTTTAAGCAGTGAGATTATTTTTAGTTTTTCATCAGGTGATACTCTTGAAAATATCAATACCCTTGCTCCTAAGTGCTGATTGATGTCTTCATCGCTCATACCCCTCAGTTTTTGGTCATTAATTACTTCCGGAGCAGTCCCGTCTAAATTCGACATTCCAATCAGGCTGGCAATAGCCTTAGCGGTAATTTCATTATCACCCGTAATCATTATCATTTTCATGCCTGCATTAAATGCAGTGGCAATGGCTTCTTTCACCTGTTCATGCGGTGGGTCAATCATGGAAACAAAACCGGCAAACACTATATTGGTTTCTGCTTCATCAATTGTATATTGTTCCTTAACAGGCAAATCTTTATATGCTATGGCGATAACTCTTTTAGCTTCCGCAGCTTGTATGGTAGCAATTTCTAGAAAATGTTTTTTTTCAACTTCCGTTAATGATTTTACCTCGTGATTGGTGATATGTGAATTGCAAACTTCCAGAACAGATTCAATAGAACCTTTTACAAAGCTGATGTGTTTGCCCTTATGTTCCCGTATGATAGAAACCCTTTTACGTACTGAATCGAAAGGAAACAATTGCAAACGTTTATAGTCTGAAGCTATTTCTTCCAAATCATATCCTGCCTTGAGTATTAAAGTTGAAAAAGCACATTCGGTTGGGTCGCCAATAGGGTACCAGGTTTGGTGATATTTGTCTGGTGGATTTATCTTACCTGTTGATGAAAGATAGCCGTTTAATAAAAAAACTTTCAGATCATCAACGTTATCTTTATGTAAGACAGTACTTTTAGCGTTCAGGATTTCCCCTTTGGGTTCATATCCCGTACCTGTAATGGTATAATTCTCCCCATTCAAATAACAGTGGATAATGGTCATTTCATTTTTGGTGATGGTCCCGGTTTTGTCTGACGCAATAACAGTAGCAGCCCCCAATGCTTCTACGGAAGACATTTTTTTTACAATAGCTTTTTTCTTTGACAGCCTTGCAACGCCTAATGCAAGCGAAACAGATATTTGCGCCGGTAATCCTTCCGGAACCATAGCAGCCGCTACCCCGACAGTAAAAATAAGTGCATCATTCAAAGCCTCTCCCATTAAGAGTTTAACCATCATTAATGACGCAGCAAGAATTAAGGTGATATAAGTAATTTTTTTGGCTACCAAATTCAATTCCTTTTGCAAAGGTGTAATTCCCGGATCAATTGCGTCGGAGCTTTTAGCTATCCTGCCCAATTCAGTATTCATACCTGTTGCAACTACTACACCGGTAGCTTCTCCCTTAGCAACAGTAGTACCCATGAAGACACAGTTATCCTGTTCAGAAACGCCCACTTCCTTTTCTATAACAACTGTATGTGATTTCTGTCTTGGTTGCGATTCACCGGTAAGGATAAAATCATTGGTATAAAAACCGGTAGATTCAATCAAACGAATGTCGGCAGGAATGCCATCGCCTTCACTGAGGGAAACAATATCACCCGGCACCAATTCAGCAGAAGGAATTTCTATCTTTTTACCGTTGCGGAAAACAAAACAATGTTCAATAATTAAGTCTTTAAGCGAAGCCAGGATATTTTCTGACTTCCAATCCTGGTAAAAACCTATCACAGCATTAAAGAAAACAACCAGCAATAAAATAATCGCATCTCTGTTTGAATTTAAAAAGAAAGAAAGCGCTGACGCAGCAATCAGCAATATCACCAACATATTTTTAAACTGCTCCAGGAATACCTGCAGTACATTTCTCTTGTTGGTTTGCCTGATGCGATTATCCCCGTACTGTTGCAATCGTGCCAAACTTTCAGCATCAGTCAATCCGCTTTCCATAGAAGTTTTTAATTCTTCTGTAATTGTATGTAAAGGCTTTTGATAAAAATTCATCTTGCTTGCTTATTAGAATTATTAAACTGTACGGGTTTTACATGCAGCCTGATAAAGCGGATTATTTCATCTCAAGTCATGTGATGCAGCACCTCTATGCAATTAGCGTAATCATATAAAGCTCTTATGGATTTACTATTTTAATTGATAAGGCATTCAATTTGAATGTCTGCC